>JAJDDL010000047.1 GCA_029260335.1 Phycisphaerales bacterium
ACCGAGCGATGGCGAGACTTCTGCTGGGAGGGTGCCCGCGGGCAACGCGCTGAGCTTCTCCAGCACGCGCGAACGAGACCAATAGAACTCCACATCTTCATCGAAGATGACGTAGATGGTCGAGAATCCGAGCACCGAGTAGCTGCGGATGTCCTTGACGCCGGGGATCCCGAGCATGGCCACGGTGAGTGGGTAGGTGATCTGGTCGTCGATATCTTGCGGGCTTCTGCCGGGCCACTCGGTGAACACGATCTGTTGGTTCTCGCCGATGTCAGGGATGGCATCGACCGGCACCGGATCCCTGGGCAATCCATCGAGATCCCAGTTGAAAGGGGCCACCAGAACACCCATGAACACCGCGGCGACGAGCAAGATCCCGATGACCAGTCTCTGTTCTAAGCACCAACGAATGAGATAGCTGACTGGACCGCGTTCTTGGCGGTTGGCGGGCTCAGCCATGATCGTGGCCCTCGTGCGGGTCGGACTCGCCGGCGTCCTGCTGGCTGCTCGGCGGTGTCATGTCTGAGCCTGTGGGCGGGAAGCTCTGGCGAATCTCGCCGCACTGGAGCATGGACTCGCCGAAGTAAGGGTTGTTGATAGTCTTGCCCCGTTGCAGCCAATCGGCGCCCTTGAAATCAAACGCCATGGGGCAATAGGCGATGTGCCAGGTCTCGCCCGAAGCGTGCCCGAAGGTCTGTTCAAGAAGGATGACCGCGTCGCTCATGCCCTCAAAGTGCGCCCGGGCGGCATCGATTGTCGTCGCCTGAGCATCGAGGCGAAGCGACCTAGCCGCCGTGCGCCAGCTCGCCAGACTCTCACCGGAAAGGCCTAGCTCGGTAATGGCGTCGAGCCTGGCATTCAGCTGCGTCGAAGCCTCGTGGAACCCGGCGAGGTCGTCTGCTGCCAGGCGTTCCTGTGCCGCGAGATACGCGTGATAGACAGGTTCGATGCTCGTGAGGAACGAATCGGGTACGTTCTCAGACATGGGTGCCGATGGCGTCATGCCCGCGTGGTTGTGCCCGCCTCCGCCACCGCCCGCGGGGGACATCATGCTCGGCTTTGCCGCGAACTGCATAGCGCTATCGATGCGGAATGCACCGTGGACAACGACGGCCTCGCCCTCTTCCAGACCCTCCTTGACAACATAGAACTCACCTGCCCGACGGCCGAGCGTGACTTCACGCATCTGATAGCTTGGCGATTCGGCTTCGGGGTCTCGCACGTAGACCACCGAGCGTCTGCCGGTGAAGAGGACCGCCGTGCGCGGGATGACGAGCGGCGGCTCGCTTGTCGCGGGATCTCCCACGACGCCGAGGCTCTCGGCGGGGACTAGGTCCATACCGCAGATATCACAGAAGCCGCGCGCGTCCTTCACTACAGATGGATGCATGGGGCCCACCCATTTGCCGGCGAACGAATCGTCGGTCAGGGGGCCGGTCCTTCCGATGCGTGTGCGCATGACCGCCGAGGCGAACATGCCGGGCTTGAGCCGCAGATCGGCGTTGTCGACCGCGACCCGGACCGCCGCGGTTCGCGTGCGATCATCGACGATCGGCTCGATGAACGAGATTCGTCCTTCGAACATCTCGCCGGGATGGGCTTCGACGGTGAACGTCACGGATTGGCCCCATCGAAGCAGCGCGAGCTGGGATTCGTATGCCTCCAGATCGAGCCACAATCGCGAGAGGTCGGCGACGGTTGCGATGGGATCGCCGGTCTGGACGTAGTCACCCTCAAGCACAGACAGGTGGGTCACGACGCCGCCGATGGGCGCGTAGATCGTGAGCAGGTCCGAGTCATACGTCCCCTGCTCGACCGAATCGATCTGCGATTTGGAGATGCCGAACAGTCGCAGCTTCTCGCGAGCGCTGCGCAGGGCATCGAAGTTCATCTCACCCATGCCAGCCATGCCCATGGTCTGCTGAGCGATCAAGTGGGTCTCGCGCAACTCCGCGAATGCCGAGAGCAGTTCGGGGCTGAAGATCTCGGCGAGGTGGTCGTCTTCCGAGACCGGGATGCCGACGTAGTTGACGAAGAGCCGTTCGATTCTGCCGGGGAAGTACGCGCTGAGCCGAGCGATGGAAGTCTCGTCCTGGGTGACCTTGCCCAGCAATCGGACCTCGGCAGTGGGAAAGAACCGCCCTACCTGTGCCGTCTCGATCCTGCTTGCCGCCCGCGCCGACTCGGTGATTGACATGCTCAGTGAATCGCCGTCCTGTTCTGAGACCGGAATGAGATCCATGAAGCAGATGGGACACTTGGCGTTGGGATCCTGGAGGCGCACGGTTGGATGCATGGAGCAGGTGTATTCCTGCGGCTCCGCGGCTTCGGTTTGCATCACCTCGGGCGTCGGTTCCTTGGCTGGCCTTCCGATCCAAACGCCCAGGATGAGCGCGGCGATGATGAGAAGCCCCGCGATAGCCGCGGAGGTGTGCGTCCATAGCCAGAAGGCTGCGACTTTGAGCTTGCTTGTCTTGGTACTCATGGCTGAACCTCGGTCGGTGTTGGAGTCTTATCGGCGGTTTCGGCAGGGATCTGTTCGCCAACCAGCGTGTTGAGCGCGGCGAGGGCCATTGCGCGGTCGGCACGGGCCCTTTCGGCGGCGAGGGCGAACTCGAGCAGCGTTCTTTGGGTGTCGAGCAGGTCCAAGAGATCGGTCTGGCCCGCGCGATAGCTTGCCAAGGAGGCTCGCAACGATTGCTCGCCCTTGGGAATCAGGGTGTCACGGTAGAGTCTCACCCGCCGATCGGCATCGGTGTGCTCGAACCAGGCCCACTGCACCGCCGAGCCAAGGCGATTGGCTTGATCTGCTCTGCGATGCGAGATCGCCAGACGACGGGCGATCGATTCGCGCACGCCCGCAGATATCTTGCCGCGCCATATCGGGACGTTCACCCCGAGGCTGAGGAGGATGGGATCGTCGCCGCTCTCGGCGATCGCGCTATTGGCGGCCTCATCGGTGACGATGTAATCGAAGCCAACGGTGAAATCGGGCGTCCCTTCTGCTCGCGCGAGGCGAGTGCGGATGCGTTGTTCTTCGATGCGTTCATCGAGCCCGTGCAATGCCGGGCTGGACTGCAAGGCCATCTGCATGATCGCCTCGGCGTCGGAGCTCGCGGCGAGTGCAGGCAGCGGGGGAAGCTCCGCCAAGCCCAGCGATTGCTCACGATTGAGCGCGACATTGAGCTCGCTTACGAGCGGTGGACGCGAGGCGCGCAGGGCGCTCAGACGGTCGTCGAGTTGTGCGATCTCGAGCTGCGCGCGTATCAACTCGGGGTGAGAGCCCTGGCCCACGCGATACCTTGCTCTGATGATCTGTTCGAACGAGCCCAGCACGCCGCGGCTCTCTTGGGTGATTCCTATCGCCGCGTCGAGATAGGCGATCTCGTAGAGCGATGCGACCACGCGCTCTTCGACTTGCAGCCGAACGGTCTGGAATCTGAACCACGCGGCCTTTGCGGCCCGAGCCTCGGCGTCCCGTCGATCCGCGAGCTTGGCCGGCCAGGGAATTGTCTGTTTCACGCCCACGCGGGCCTGTTGCGGGCCGGTCCGGGTCTCCACCTCGTCGAGGAACACACCGATACTGACGCGTGGATCGGGCAGCGCAGAAACCTGCGGCAAACGCTCGGCGGCGGCGACCCATTCCTGATAGGCGCTCTCCACCTCCGGGTTCTGGAGCAAAGCGAAGCGAATGTAGTCGTCGATCGTCGCAAGCGGCGCGGCAGCCTGCTGGTCTGCGCCGGCAACTTCTTGGCGCAGGATGGACTGGGGCGTCTTGCTTCCCAGGGGCCGCGCACTATTGAACGACTGATGCGAGCCTTGGACGTGATCGAATGGGCTGGAACACCCCGCGATGACACCAGAGGACACCAGAACACATGCGGACAAACAACGGGCCATGACTCGGCTCCTGGACATACATTTGGTCAATCGATCGGACAAGCGCGTGAGGCGAGCGCTCCAATACGGCGCGCATTTTCCCTATGGACGGCTTGTTCTACGTTTGCCAGATACCCAAGAACGCCTGCAGGCGGTTGTGGCTCAGCGATGCGGCGAGTGCGTGCTGCTGAAGCATCGAAAGCGTCCTGCTGGACGCCGGTTCAGCCTGCAGCTCAAGGCATGGAGACCGAGTAGCCAAGCCGAGTGGTAAATCGCTCGCCGAGCGAGGCATTGGGGCCTTTGGTGATTGCTCTGGCTCTTCACGCGGCTCGGCCATGCACATGCATGTGCCGCCGGTCATTGCACATGCGGCTGGCTCGAGTTCTATGGACTCGCCGCAACAAGTCTGCGTAACCGCGGGCTGGCAGCAGGAGGGCAAAGCACACGTTCCGCGCTGCTCACGTGTCACCAATCCGCCGTTGACGCGCGGCAACCCCGCGGCGACCAGCACCAAGATGGCAAACAGGCGAAGAAGCAACGTGGGCCTCACTGTGGTAACCGCTCCTGAGCGTATTCTATTCGACTCAACTCGCCGCGGAGGGTCCCTATTGGCCGCATTATTGGGCCTTGCAAGGGCTGGATGGGATGATCCCACTGAGATAGCGGACGCCTTTGGAAGACGGTCTTGATCATGCGTGGCTGGTCGGGCTCAACAGGCCTGAGCGAAGAGATCGAGATAGCCAAAGAAGTCGTCGGCATCGCAATCATCGTCTGCATCGACGTCGCACGCGCCAACATCTCCGGTGGCGAACGCATCGAGATAGAGGAAAAAATCATCCGCATCGGCGTCCCCGTCGCCATCGAGATCGGCCGCGCAGCCTGCCTCGGTGCCAATGACGATCACGTCGCCACCGTTGCCGGAGGTGTTTGCGTGGACCGATTTGGCACCGGCGATCACAAGCGAGCCATCGGGCGTCATATCCAGAAAGAACGGCGATCCAACCGTGTCGATCTCGCCGATGCGATTCAGCTCCCGATCGAAAACCTGCACCTCAGGGTGGGCGTTATCCTGCGTTCCCCAGGAGCACACCGCGAAGACCTCGCCGTCGTCGCTTGCCTGGGCGACTTTGATTGAGTCTTGCAAGCTTCCTGCGCCGTTGATTTCCAGGAATGCGAGTTGATCGCCTGTAGCCAGGTCGAAGACGCGATAGGTGGTGTCGAGATAGCTGTTGGCATAGACGTGGCTTGCGATGAACGCATGCGACGCGTCACCGGAGATTGCCGGGGCACCGAACCAGTTGCCGCTTGCAGATCCAAAGACCTCACGCTGCCAGACGCCCGAGTCGTTCTCCACCCATACCGCGTAGTTGAAGCCGCCGGCGGCTGCCGCCTTGCCGTTGCCGCTGATCCGGTGCCACGAGCCCTGACCCGAAACGCTGAATCGGTGCAGCTCGGACATATCAGATGTTTGAATCACCACGGCGGTATCGCCGACGGTGAGCACGGCGCGCGATCCGTCATCGGAAATATCAACGCCGAGCACACGCTCGCTGTAAGTCTCGGATTGCAGCACGGCGCCGGTTGCGCCGTCGAGAACTACCACCGTCGAAGTCCGGGCGATCGTGTCGGTGCCGGCGGCAATGATGACCGCGCCGTCGTCGCTTAGACCTACCCAGTGCCTCCCCGAGGATTGACCCGCCAGGCCATTGACGTCGTCTGGGAAGGTGTACGTCCAGAGTTCGTTGTCGCTTGCGCTTGTGTAGGCTCGGACCGTGACCGAACCGTTGTCTTCGGTACTCAAGACCGCGCCGAGATCGGCTGCGTCGGCGATCGATACCGAACCATGCGGATCGGTGGCCAGCGGCACTTCATACAGCGGGACACCATCGCCTCGAGCGTCGAACGCTTGGAGTCGCTCATCGTTGAGATCTTCGTAGGCTAGCGCAAGATCCTGATTGATCGCCACGCTCTCGGGGATGGCGATCGCGGCGTCATAATGCCAGAGTTCGGAGTATGCCGGCTCGATGATGGTCTCGCCGTGGGCACCAAAGGCGATACGCTGCGTTTCCACCCATGTCCCCGTTTGGTCGGTGTGCTGGATCTGCCGGATCTGTGTGGGACTGATAGCCCCGTAGGTGCCAGCCGCCAGAGTCATCACGGCGATCGTTGAAAACATGACAGTCTCCTAATCAAACCTGAAGGGGTGCTCCGATATCGAGCCCGAGTCTGAGTGGCTCAGAACCGAGTCTACAGATGAGATAGCCTGGGGCTCAACCAAAATCGAAACTGGCACGCAGGCGCTCAGCAACCATCCTCAAATGCGTCCAGGTAGCCAAAGAAGTCGTCTGCGTCGCAATCGGCGTCTAGGTCGATATCACAGATCACAAGATCACCAGACGCGAACCCGTCAAGATAGGTAAAGAAATCGTCCGCGTCGGCATCCCCGTCGTCGTCGAGATCGGCACTGCAAACCGGGAAGATATCCCCTGCGATAACCCAGACCTTGCCGCCATTGAACACCGGATCGTCGTGATTGAATGACGAGATCATGAAGTCGATTGCTCCATCGCCGTTTACGTCGTCGACGCCCACGGTTGAGTAGCCGAACAGATCGCCTCGGATTGTGTTGGTGATGGTGCGGAGAACCTCGCCATCCTTGCCGGAGATGACATACGCCTTGCCTGCGTCGTTGATGATGAGATCGCTCGCGAACGATGACACGAGCAGGTCGTCGTAGCCGTCGAAGTTTGCATCGCCTATGCCGCGGCCGACGCCGAAGCCCTCGCCCGGGCCTTCGCCAGTGAAGGTCCGGATGAGAGCGCCGTCCACTCCTGAGAAGACATATGCGCGGCCCGTGGAGGCACCCAGCGCGGAATGCCCGAGGTCTGCAAGGTAGATATCAAGCGTGCCGTCGTTGTTGACATCGCCCGCGCCCGAAGAAAACAGGCTCCCAAAGCCTCGGCCCTCGGGCTCGGCGTCGATGGGCCCGCCGAACATGATGTCGCCCGACTGCCCATCGTAGATGTACGCGCGTCCGCGTTGGCCGGGCCCGCCGTTGGGCGCCCCGGCGATGAACTCGGCGTGCCCGTCCTTGTTGAGATCACCCAATCCGCCGACGGCGAACCCGAAGATGTCGCCGCCCCGCTCGCCATCCTTGACGTGGATCTCAGAGAAGTCCGCGCCAGAGTACACATAGATGCGACCGGCATTGGGACCACCGGTGTCGTGCAAGGGTGCGCCAATGACGACATCGGGCACGCCGTCGTTGTTGATATCCCCGGCGCCGGCGTTGGTCACGGGCCCTGCGCCGCTGACGAGGCTGCCGAAGGCGTCGAAGAGGACCTCGCCCTGCCAGCCGTGGAGCAACTCGCCCGTGCAGCCCGAATACAGATAGGCGTTGCCATTGCGTGCGATCGGGTTGCCGAGGTTGATCGTGCCGGGGGCTCCGACGATGTAGTCCGCGTGTCCATCGCCATCGATATCGCCCACGCCGCTGGCTTCGTGGCCCATGCGCTCGGCGACGCGTCCGAAGTGTTCACGGATCGTCACACCGGTCGCGCCGGAGATCACGACGAACTTGCCCGCGTTGTTTCCCGCGTCCTCGTTGGAGGGCACGCCTACGCCCAGGTCGGTGACGCCGTCGCCGTCGACATCTCCGAGCGGCCGATTGATAAAGCCAAAGTTCTCGGACGGATTCGCGCCCGGCAACTCGTGGATGAGCTCGACCGGCTCGATGAACTGGGCGTGGGCCATAGGCGCGAGTGCGGCGAAGAGAAGCGTGCTCGGACGCATCGTGAGTCTCCTTGTGGTTTCAAGAGCCTGCCTGTTTTCCGGGCGGGCCACGCTCGAGCGAAGCCAGGGCAGCCTTGCATGCGTCAGGCTAGAGCCCGGCGGCTCGAGGTTCTTGAACCTTTGGCGCGCCTGGGCAACCGTTCGCGGTCCAGGACGTATCCTCGGACATGGACTTGAACGATGCACGCATGCATCTGCACCCGACGCCGAGCTTTGTTGTCGGATCCCCATGCCAGGAGCAGCACTGTGGCTCGGTCGTGGTGACCGAGCGCACGTACGCGCCAGACACACGAGCGTCCGAGCACGCCCATGATTACGCGTGTCTTGATGTCGTTATTGAGGGCGCGGTCACCGAACACTATCGTGGACGCCCTCGGCTGGGGCTCGATGGCGGCGTGCTCTGGTACGCGCCCGATGGCGCCCACGCGTGGGCTTCGGGCTCGGCCGGCGCTCGGCTGCTACACACCATCATCCCCCGCGAATGGATCGGCGATTGTGCGCTGCCCGAAACGGCGCTCGACCGCGCCCCGGCACCCGGACTCGCACAGCGTCTTCGGAGCGCCGTGCAAGCGAACTTGCCGCGGCTGGAGATCGAGTCGCTGGCGATTGACCTCTGGAGCCAGGTGCGAGGCAACGGCGTGCGTGTGTATGCGCAGCCCGGATGGATCCGCCGCACGATCGCGACACTGCGCGAAGATGGCGCAGAGACCTTGTCGCTTGCCGATCTGAGCCAGGACTCGGGCGTCTCGGTCGGGCACCTGACCCGGGTGTTTCGCGCGACGGTGGGATGTTCGCCCGGCGAGTTCACGAGACGCTTGCGCGTGCACCGTGGTGCCTTGCGCTTGTCGCGGGGCGAGCTGAGCATCACGCGGATCGCGCTGGATCTTGGCTTCTCTGATCACGCCCATTTCACACGCGTCTTTCGGCGGGATGTGGGCTGCACGCCCCGAGACTATCGCGCGGCGTTTCGGGGCAACTGATCGAGCCAGAGCAAACACGAAAACCGCCGGGCCCATGAGCCCGGCGGCCTTGGATGTCTACTCCGGCCTAGCAACCGGCACTGAACAGGTCGAGATACCCGAAGAAATCGTCGGCGTCGCAGTCGCCGTCGCCATCGATGTCGCACACGTCCAGGACGTCGTTCGCGAATCCGTCGAGGTAGGCGAAGAAGTCGTCGGCGTCGGTGTCGCCATCGCCGTCCAGGTCGCCCGGGCAGGGATCATTGAAGATGGGTTCCAGGATGAGATCGTCGTAGTAGACCGAGCTGGAGCCGAAGGCGTAGAGATCGATCGCGGCGATATCCAACACCCCGCCGCCATCGCCTAGGACCCCGCCGGTCCAGGCATACTCGGTGACTAACTCGTCGTCGTAGTAGATCCGGGTCCAATCGTCGTCGAGATCGATCTCGGCCTGGATCTTGACCCAACGGTCCTCGATGTAGGGCACGTTGATGGTGTTGATGTCATCGCCATGGAAGACCTTGAGCAATCCGTCGCGAGGGTCGGCTTGGATCTGTACGGACCAGTGGTAGGGGCCGTCGGCGTTGTAGGTATTCAGCAGATTGAAGTAGCTGCCCGTGAAGCGGCCGTTGTCGCCACTCTCAAAGTCCGACGGGATGTATTGCCAAGCGCTGAACGACCATGCGCCGTTTTTCTCTTCGTCAAATACCCGGACAATATCGGCATCGCCCTCAACCTCAAGACTCTGCTCGCCGCGCCTGGGGTTCGCCCGTGTGACCGGCGCGTCGAACGCCGGATCGTCGTCCCAGCCCTGCCATGCGTCCTGTCCGTGCAGGCCGTAATCGTCATCGAACGCTTCGAACGCCTCGAGCCAACGGCCCTGAGAAACCCAGAGGTACTCATCTACAACCACCGCATCGGGATCAAAGGTGTAGATAGTGAAACGGCTGTCGGCCCGCTCGAGTGTGTGGAGCGAGAGCGAGTAGGCGTCTTCTTCGGTGAGGCCGAAACCATCGGTGGTCCAGCGCACGCCGCCGATTGGGCGGGGCAGGCCGTCGGGATCGTGGAAGACGATCTCGGGGTTCCAGTTGCCCGTGTGCTGGGGTGCGATCATCTCATGGGGCGCGATCGGATCGGTCTCGGTGGATTCGGGGAAGATCCAGAGCTCGGTGATGCGCTGGGGTGTTTGCATGTCTCCGGGAACGCCGAATGCGCCGTCGCCTATTTCAAGCGTGCCCGCGTCGCCGTCGCCCGGACCACCAGTTGAACTGGAACTGCCGGAGCACGTGGAGGTGATCTTCGGAGAGATGATGTAGGACTGATTACTGCCCGTGAGATTCTTGTACTTCACATATTCCCACTTCGGGCAGCCATTGTTGAAGACGATGCGCTGCTTCCTGACACCCTTGATTGCGAAGTGGCCGTTGATCGGATTGCCGTTGGGCAGGTAGCCCTTAGACTGCACGGCAGCCAATGCGTTCTGGTTTCCGCCGGTGTAGGTCAGGTCGACGGTGACAACCTTCTTTGAGCCATTGGTCTCACGGTTCATGAGACCGATCCACAGGCACTGAGTGTTGTTGACGGTCGCCGGAAAGTTGTTGCCCGGCATCACGGTCCAGCCAGCAGGATCCTGCCTCGGACTCTGGCCGTTTGGATCGGTCGTCCGGTAGTACACGTTGGGACCACCAAAGGCCGCAGCCCCGAGCGCGGCCCCGAGCGCGGCCCACGCGATCAGAGCAAAGCGAGCATGGAAAATTGAGCGGTTGGCGAACATGACGGGCTCCTTTTCTTGACGGCTGCGTTTGCCGTTCAACAGAGGAACGGGAACCCCGAATGCTGCTCACGCAGGATGTGGATGATTCTGCGATTTCGCGTGCGATGTGAGCTGGCTGCTCAGAAAAGCACCCCCGATGCCTTTCGGCGCCGGGGGTGCATGCCAAAGGAGTGCCCTGTCGTACTTATTAGTCCAAGCCGGCAAACACCGGGATATTGGTGGATAGCAGACTGGTATCGAGTTGGATGTTGGTGCGAAGTCGGAACGACGGCGTGCGGAAGGATCTGTGGGCGTAGAAGATCCGCACGGTGTAGGTTTGGCCGTCGACCAGATTCAGGCGGTCCATTTGTCCGACCTGAACCTGGTTCGCGCCGATGCCTCCCAAGTCCACGAGCAGCTGATCGTCGACAAAGACCCACATGTCATCGGTGCCCTGGAGTTCGAGAATCTGGCGCTCGCACTCGCTGTAGACAAAGTTCGCCTCGACCTGATAGGTGAAGTGCAGGTTGTGGCTCCGGCCCTCATTCCCATACAACTGCTCGTCGACGGGGTAGAACGCCGACGAGGCGTACTCGAAGAATCCGCCTCCGACCGACCTGAGCGTAATCGCGTGGCGTGTGGAGGCGTTGAAGCCCTCGCGATCGCGGAACCACTGTGAGAAGCTCGTCGGCGAAGCGATATCACCGTTGTATTCCAAGCCCTCGACGCCCTCACGATCCCGGATAATCGAACCACAGGCGTTCAGCACGGGGATGCCATCGACGTGGAAGCCCGCGTTGTTGTCAACTCCAAGGCTTGCACCGTCGAATGTTCCGAAGAACTCAGAGTAGTTAGAGACTTGCATGTGCGCTTCGGGGGCGACCAGGTTGGCGGAAATCTCTGCAGACTGCCCAATCAACACGTCTCCAGTGCCGAGCTTGTAAATGGTGGCGTTTTCTGGTTCGCCCCCGTAGTTGAACCACGATGAGTTGCGCATGTGGAATCGGCCGCCGACATAGAGGGTCAATGTGCTCCCGGAGGCGATCTCGACCTTGCATTGTTGGTTGTTCAGGAAATCGCCGTCCACGAAGAGCGTGATATCGCCAACGATCCGGATGGTGTGGGAGTTACGAATATAGAAACTGCTGAAGCGACGATTGGTCGTGAACTCGGTGACGCCGGAGCCATCGCGATAGAAGTAGCCCTCGCTCGCCGGAACGCTATCCGGAGTCGGAATCTCGGGCATCGTTTGGTCGGTCACAAAGACCGGAGGCGGGCCGGCCAAGTCCGGGTCGTATGGGCCATCATCGTGCTCATACGTATCGACGTCCGCGGAGTTCTCGATGACGGGCATGCTCCGCAATCGGACCAGTCCCTTCTCAAGCGGCACGTACGCGTGAGGTGCAATCGGCCTGTCCATCCGGTTACGCCATTGAGCATCCACGACAAAGCCAGGCACTTCAGCGAGCATCGGGCGAAAGCGGTCATCGAGCAGCGTGTCGACGTTGCCTGCGACATGACCCGCACCGAGCAACGGTGAGATACCAAAGTCCTGGTGCTCACTCTTGAAGTCGCGCATGACACCGATCAGGGTGATCGTGTCCTGAGCGGTCGCAGGGGCTAGATACGTGCATCCCCCGCACACCGACAGCACGCGGGCAAACCCGCCAAGTCTCGTCTTTCCAAACATGTCTTGCCCTCTCTTTGGCGTTAACCCTCTATTGGAGCCTTCACCTAGAAGCATGCCACCTTTCATCGGGGGTACCCAGGCGATTGGTGCCGAATTGACCCGTCCGTGTCGGCTTGCGAGGTTCACCGGGATCACGCCGGCGCCCACGCTTCCTCGACCGCACAATCGGCCCGAGTTCTCGGTCCTTCGGCAACTAGAGGCAGAGCGTGAAGAGATCGAGATAGCCAAAGAAGTCCTCGGCGTCGCAGTCTCCATCGCCGTCAATATCGCAAATATCTACGTCACCCGCCGCGAACGCGTCGAGAAACGCGAAGAAGTCATCCGCGTCCGCGTCGCCGTCACCATCGAGGTCGGCGTCGCATTCAGAATCACAAGGCGTGAGCGCGGCGAGGCCTCGCGCCGGGATCGGGTCGCCCTCTCCAACGCCGGTGATCTGATCGAACCCGCCGACTTGCGAGAAGTTCCCGCCGACGACAATGTCATCGCCCCAGGTTGCGAGTCCGAACGCCGAGGAGAAGTTGCCGTTGACTGGCGGATTGTTCACGCCGCTTTCGGCGGGTTCCCAGATGCCATCGACGAACTTGGCGAAGTAGTTGACTTCGAACATCGCGGTCCCGGACATGTACAGCGCCGGCCCGGCGCCGTCGTCCCACACCACGATATCGGTCGCGCGGCCCGATAGTGTCTGGCCGATGCCGGTCCAGTCGGTGCCGTCCCACTTGGCGCAGAGATAGATCTGCGGATCGCCCGGCACGCGAAACTGCTGGCCGGTCATATACAGCGCTTCACCCGTGCCATCATCGAAGAGCGTGAACGCCGTGAAGTTCGCGGTTGAGCTAGCCGGGTTGAGCCCGCTGCCTACGCGTTCCCACTCGCCGGTCGCGGGGTCGTATCGCACAATATTTCTCGCAGATACGCTGTCGACGCCATCAAATCGGCCGCACGCGTAGAGCTTGAGACCCGAGCCATCGTCCCACGCGAAGAGCGACTGCACGAACGGGCTGAAGCTGCCATAGAACCCATCGCCCGAGCCTACGGGGCTGAACGTCTCGCCGTCGTAGGCCGCGATGCGCCCGGCGGGAACGGCGCCGATCGTCTCGAAGTTGCCGCAGATATAGAGTTGCTCACCATCGCCCAGGTCTGCGGGGTAGATGTCGTAGGTCGCGGTTGCGGAGTTGGAGACAAAGTCCGAGCCGAGCGCAGACCAACGCGCGCCGTCCCAGCACGCGAGGCTCTTGGTGCCGCTGACGTTGCCCGCCGAGAAGTAGAACCCCGCGACGTAGAGCTTTTCGCCCGTGCCATCGTCCCAGGAGCGAAGCCTGGTCAAGAACGCGTTGGTGTTGCCATTCTGGATGCCCGTTCC
>JAJDDL010000461.1 GCA_029260335.1 Phycisphaerales bacterium
GAAGGCCGGTCATGAGCCGCTCGCTCAATGCCCTTGCCTGATCCGGCGGCTCTACATCAACCGCGGGAGGCAACCTCGCGCTCTCCAGATAGTCACCAAGCCTGGGCGAGTTCTTCCACCGCCATCCCGCCACATGACCACTCGCAGATGGTCCCGCGGCGAGCCACTGACCTTGCCTCCAATAGACCAGGTTGTGCGCACACTCGCGACCTGGTGACGCGAAGTTGCTGATCTCGTAGCGATCGAGTCCCGCAGCAGCGCACCGGTCGATCACCCGTTGCTGCATGTCTACTTCAAGATCCTCGTTTGCGGGCTCGAACTCACCCCGCGAGAGCCGCTTGGTCATGGGCGTGTTGGACTCATACGTCAGGTTGTAGCAAGAAAGGTGCGTGACACCCAGGCCCAGCGCGGTGACCAGATCCACATCCAGGTCTTGCAATGACTGGCCGGGGATCGCGAAGATAAGGTCCAGACTCTGCCGCTCGATCCCCGCCGACCTCGCGAGTGCAATCGCCTTGGCGACGTTCTCGGGCTCATGCCAGCGTTCCAGGGTTTTAAGATGTCCCGGATGAAAACTTTGGGCTCCGATCGAGAGCCGATTGACCCCGCCGTCGCGAAGCACGTCGAAAAGCTCGGGATTTGCGGTCTCGGGATTGCATTCAACCGTGAACTCGCCCTCGGGGGCTCGGATCTTCGATAGGTCGAACTGCGTCTCCAATGCCTCCAGGAGCGTTCGCCAGTGGACGGTTTGTAACAGCGTCGGGGTCCCACCTCCAACGAAAACCGTCTCCAGCGGGCCTGCGAGCGGTGCCAGGGCGGCCAGTTCCTGGATGAGCCTCTGGGTGAATGCTCCCTGGCGATCGCGTGAATCGACAATGCTGTAGAAATCGCAGTAGTGGCACTTGTGGAAGCAGAATGGGACGTGGATATAGAGCGAACGCACCAGGGGAGACCGAGAAATCTCCGCCAACGGGTGGGTGTTTGTGAGGCGTTCTCGCTCTGAAGATTGCCCCGCGATCGAAATGGCGATATGGTGTCCCATGGGTTCAGCGGAGGCCCGGGCCCCCGTGGATACTGATGACGTCGCCGGGGGCGGCGATTTCGAAGACGGAGATACCCTGTGAGCGTGCGCGCGAGTCTGGTTGCGGTCAAGTCCGACGGGTCGACGAAGGAGGTTGCCATTACCTCCCCGCGATTGGTTGTCGGTCGAGACAGCGAGTGCCAGATCCGCATTCCGGTCGCCGATGTGTCCCGACGCCATTGCGAGCTGCTCATCGGCGGAGATCGCGTCGCCTTGCGAGACCTGGGCTCTTCCAATGGCTCATTCGTCAACGGCGAGCGGGTCAGCGAGAGCCAACTCTCCGCGGGCGATGTCGTGGGTGTCGGCCCATGCCTGTTCGTGGTCCGCCTGGATGGTTCTCCTGAGGATATCGACGGCCAGGCGCTCTGGGCCCAGCATCAAGATCAGGATGCGCCCGCAGCGAGCGCAAGCGAGGCCTCCGACGAGTTTGGAAATCTGCAGCCTTTAGACCTGGATGGCAGCAGTGAGATGGACTTTGACTTCAATCTGGACGATGACGAAGATGATGAACAGCCCGCCCTTTGAGCGTGCGAAATCCTGTAGGCCTGCTGCCCGATTTGAGATGCACCCGCGCCGTACGGCACGGGTGCTGTTCGTTTTGGGGGTGGGCGTCGATCACGGTGCAATGTGGAGGACTCGATGAGCACAACGGAGAAGCTCTTGCGGCTGTTTCGCGTAGATCAGCAGCTGGGCGGTCTAGAGGGAAGGTTGGGGGCCGCTCAGCGGTTTCTCGATGCCCAAGAGTCGGCCTACGCCGAGTTGCAAACCAAGCAAGAGAGCCAGAACGCCCAGCTCCGCCAGCTGATGGCACACCTCGCCAATGTCGAGGGCGACGGCGACGTCATCCAGAAACGGATCGACGAGTTGCGGGAAAAGATGAACTCGTCGCAGAACAGCAAGGAATACCAGGCGCTCTTGGTCGAGGTTGGCAAGCTCACCGCGGATAAATCGGTGCTGGACGAGCAAGGCCTGGAGCACATGGAGAAGTGCGACGAGCTGCGTGCCTCCATCCAAGAGACCGAAGCCGCCGCAGCCGAGCGCGGCAAGCTCAAGAAGGTCGCCAAGCAAGACCGCGACAAGCGTGCGTCAGAGATCAAGGAAAAGGTCGAGGCGCTGCGAGCCGAGCGGGAAGAACTCGTAGGCGATGTGCCAGGCAATGTACTCACGGCCTACGAGGCCCGGAAAGTGCGGTTTGAAGAGTCCGACGAGGTCATGGCGCCGCTGGTCGAGCAGAATCTCAAACGCCACGAGTTCACTTGCGGCGCGTGCATGATGGGTGTGCCGGTGGATCTGCTCACGGCTCTCATGTCCGGGCGATTCAGCACCTGCACCTCCTGCGGCGTGATTCTCTACCTCGAAGAGGCCAGCGCCGAGAAGCTGACCGCCGGCAAGAAGTAAGAACCAGGGATGGGCCTGGCACAACGGCTCTCGGCACGCCGAGCGGAACTGCTGGTGTTTCTCACGCCCGCATTGGTCTTCCTGGCAACCACCCTGCCGCACCTGGACCAGGGCGATTATCGCAAGGACACCGGGCGATACGCCGCGGTCGGGCTGCAGGCTTGGCAGAACGGCCACTGGTGGACGCTTCGGTTCACGCCCGAGCGGGTGTATTTCAACAAGCCGCCGCTGGCGATGTGGATCCACGGGTGGTTCTTAGACACCTTCGGGATCAACCTCGTGGCAACGCGGATCCCGACGATTCTCGCCGGGCTGATTGTCGTGTTGTGCACGGTTGGGCTCGTGCGCACGTTCGGCACCAGAAGATCCGCGGTAGCCGCGGGCGTCGTGCTGGCGATGAGCTACGAGTTCTTCCGGCGCACGCGCGAGATCAGCCTCGACATGTGGCAGCTCGCATTCATGATGCTTGCGCTGCTGCTCATCGCGCTCGGCGTGCGCACCAAGAGCTCGCTTTGCTTGATCCTCGGCGGCGTGCCCATAGGGCTGGCGCTGATGACCAAGCCCTTTGTGGGCGTTGTCGTCGTGCCGATCGTGTTGCTCTGGGTCTTGCTGATCGGCGAGCGAAAGGCCGTGCTTCCCATTTTGCTCGCGGGCCTGGTTGGGCTTGCGGTCGCGTCGCCTTGGCACATAGGCATGACCATGGAGCACGGCTCTGCGTTCTGGGATCAGTATCTGGGCAGACAGGTCGCCGGCCGGGCCGCGGGCGCGATCAATCCGCAGGGCTTGGAGTATTACCCGGTCCTGTTTCTCAAAACCTACTGGCCTTGGATGATCCCATTTGCGCTCGGCGTCGTGCACTGGATTCGCAGCCCCCGAAGCCGTCGGATCGTGCTCGGCATGGTAAGAGCCGGGCTCATGCTCGTCGGGATCTGGCTTTGCGCTTGGATTGTCACGCTGATGGCGTTTCCCGATAAGCGTCCGAGATACACGCCGCCGGTGTACCCGGCGCTCGCGGTGATCGCGGGGGCATGGCTCGCGTCGGGGTCATCGCCAGGCGTCCGCCGAGCCACGTCGATTTCGATGCGTTGGGCATGGGCCGGGGCGATTGTGATCGGCGCAGTGCTGGCAATGGCACCCATCCGCTTTCAGTCTCCACCCGAAGGGCAGCGCGAGGAGTTCTTCGCGTGGCACGAGGCACAGGACCAGCCGGAGTTCTACACGCTCGGAGTCAATACCAACAGCCAAGGCATCTTGCGATTGAGACTCGGGGCGTGGCCTCGCTCGCTTGGCGATGAGATGTTGGATCGGATCGCAGACCCCCCGCCGGGCTCGCTGGTGCTTGTTCGCGATGACGTGCAGGATCCGCCCGCCGGCGAAGTGCTTTGGATCTCATCCAAGGAGCGTCTGCGAGTCGTACGCGTCGGCATTCCACCGGCAAACTAGCGCGTCCTGCGAACCCGACGCGCAAGCGAGGTGGTATGCAACCAACGCGCAACGGGTGCAACTGTCACTCGTTCACGCGTTGGGCTTGTAAGAGCTAAAAGAGACTTCCGTTCGAACTCGGAGGCTTTAACGTCCCACCCAAATGCGTCGCACCCGTCGCGGTCAGCGACCGCCCCCGCCGAGTCCTTGCCAAAAATCCGATCTGCAACAGATAAGGCTCAACGACATCTTCCAATGTCCCCGAGTCCTCGTTCATGGTCGCCGCGATCGTTTCCAACCCGACCGGCCCGCCCTCATAGGTATCCAAGATGATCTTCAGGTACGCCCGATCGAGCTCATCGAGCCCGAGTTCATCCACGCCTTCCAACCGAAGCGAGTCGTCCACGATTGAAGGCGTGAGCCCGCCATCGGCGCGGACCTGAGCGAAGTCGCGCACCCGGCGAAGCAATCGGTTGGCGATTCGAGGCGTACCACGGCTCCGCCGAGCGATCGATTCCAGGGCTCCCTCCTGAGCCACCGGCACGCTCAACAGACGACAGGATCGATCCAGGATCTCGAGCAGTTCCTCCGAGGAGTAATACCGCAGGTGATGGGTCAGACCGAAACGGGATCGCATCGGAGCGCTGAGCAGCCCTGCGCGAGTCGTCGCGCCGATCAGGGTGAACGGCTGGCAATCGAGCTGGATCGTCCGGGCGTGCATGCCGCTGTCGATCCGGACATCGATCCGAAAATCCTCCATCGCCGGGTAGATGAACTCCTCCACCGCGACAGGCAATCGGTGGATCTCATCGATGAACAGCACGTCCCCGGGCTCTAATCGGGTGAGCACGCTCACGAGATCGGTGCCCTTGTTGAGCGCGGGGCCGCTGGTCGCGTGGACCCGAGCCCCCATCTCCTGGGCGATGACATGGGCCAGGGTGGTCTTGCCGAGCCCCGGCGGGCCGTGGAGCAGGACGTGCTCGATGGGCTCACTCCGGCCCTTGCCGGCGTGGATGGCGATCGAGAGCCTCTCGATCAGCTCCGCCTGGCCCACATACTCGTCGATGCAGGTTGGGCGCAGCGACCAGTTGGCCTGCTCTTCGATGTCTGAGGCGGCTCCTGCCGCGATGATGCGCTCCGTCGCCATCGGCCACAGTGTATCGGCGAAGTTGCTCCGCCGCCGACAGACGTTCGGCGGCTGTCCGGCGGCTTACACTGCTCGCATGAGCATCGAACTCAAACAACACACGTTGGCCAATGGGCTGAAGATCATCGCAGAGGTCGACCAGGCGGCCCAGACCTCCGCTGCGGGGTTCTTCGTGCGGACAGGCGCACGCGATGAGCCGCTCAAGCTGATGGGAGTCAGCCATTATCTTGAGCACATGATGTTCAAGGGGACCGCCGACCTGTCGGCCGACGAGATTAATCGCGGCTTTGACGAGATCGGTGCACGGAACAACGCCTACACCAGCCATGAGATGACCGTGTTCTACGCCCAGGTCTTGCCCGAGCGGCTGCGCGAGGCGACGGACCTGCTCGGACGCATGATGCGCCCGGCTCTCAGACAAGACGATTTCGACACCGAGAAAGAGGTCATCCTCGAAGAGATCGCGATGTACGCCGACAACCCTTTCTGGGTGCTCTACGAAGAAACGAGCGAGCGACACTTCGGCACCCACGGCATGGGGCATCGCGTGCTTGGGACGCCCGAGTCTATACGAAATCTCGAACGCGATCAGATGCAAGGCTACTTTGATGATCGATACTCGGGCGACAACACGACAGTTGCGCTCGCGGGCAAGCTCGATTTCGATCGCGCCGTCGAGCAAATCGAACAACTCTGCGGCTCATGGGCGACCACGCGTCCGGAACGCGATACCACGCGACCGGCAATCGCCGGCGGACGCCAGGACGTGAGCAAGGACACGGTGAATCGCGGATACGCGCTGGCGCTCGCCGACGCGCCGGCGATGGACGACGATCGCAGATACGCCGCGGGTCTGCTCGGCCATCTGCTGGGCGGGAGCGACAACAGCCGCCTGCACTGGGCGCTGATCGAGACGGGGATCGCCGAGGAAGCCCAGGCTGCGTTCGATCCGCACGATGGCACGGGCCAGTATTTCGTGTACGCCTCGGGCGATCCGGACCGGCTCGAAGAGATCTGGGGCGTCGTGGAGCGAGAGATCAATGGCCTGCTCGATGGCTTGACCGAGGACGACCTGTCGCGCATCAAGGCCAAAGCCGAGACCAAGGCAACCACGTCGGGCGAGAGGCCCGGGGATCGCATGCAACGCCTTGG
>JAJDDL010000462.1 GCA_029260335.1 Phycisphaerales bacterium
GCCGCAAATACTGTTGATTTGTCTGGCCGTTGGGCAGGTTGTATGGGCCGCGTGCGTTCGATTCGATCGGCGCGCCCGCGGGCGGGTGCGTGCCTGCGGCGACCGGCTCGGCAGGTGCCGAGACCAAGTCCAGGTTGTAATCGCCCGACGCCGGCGGGTTGAATCGCGGCCCGACCACCATGGGAAAGCGATACTCGAAGTAGCCGTCGACATACGCGAGCGTGTGGAAGTAGGTCACGTCGATGTCGATCGCCTCGCCCGGCTCGATATTGGCGACCTTCTGGATGAAGACGTTCGGGCGTTCCTGGTGCATGATCGCGGCTCGGTGGCCCTGGGCCTTGGCCGCCTGATACACCTGCTCGGCTTCTTCGCGCTTGCGGATGACGCCTCGGATACTCCGGTCGCCGATGGTCATGACAAAGCCGTTGACCGCCGCGTCTTGGGGCAGCGGGAACACATACGTTGCTTCGATCTTCTCGCTGAAGGGGTTGTGAAACTCTTGGGAGACCTCGACCGAGGCAACGAAGCCGGTGATGTCGGCGGTGACGTCGGTGTGTTTTAAGGGGACGGGAACGATCGTGGGCGGGGTTTGGGGATCGGTGGAGGGTTGATAGGTGATGAGGCTGCCGCAGCCGGGGCCGATGTCATTGCGCGGCGTTGACGGTTCTTTGCCTGTTGGAACGATGACCCAGAGTTCGTCGCCGGGGTTGAGCGCGAGTTCGTAGTTCCTAACGATCGGGGGCTGTTCCGGATCAGAAGCATCTGAGGCCACTATCCGAGTAGGAGGGGCGGCTGCGGCACGATTCTGCAGCATTGGGACAAGTGGGATATCACCGAGTATCGAAAGCTGTGCTCCTACTCCCATTTCATCCGACTGCGAATCCAGTAGTCCATAGAGATCAAACGACGGGGCATCGACGTAATCAACAAAGCCGTCCCAACGCCCTGCAACCATCGGATCGAACCCCGCAGATGGTGCTTGGACGTGCCCAACGAAGTTGCCGCTTTGAGTGGAACGATCGTCAGCTTGGATGCGGGTCACGGGCGGTCGGACTGCCGGCCAAATCGAACGCGTATCGGGTTGTTGTGCCGCATCAGCGTCGGCGGCGCTATAGAGCGGTCCGACTGATTGGCATCCCGCGATCACAAGCAGCCCAGCGACCGATCCGATGAGTGCGATCGAAAGTACTTCACGGAGTTTCAACATCACGATCCATCCCCTTCGCGTTGCACGTCTTCGTTCTTCGGCTGGCCGATCGGACGGACAACCGCCTCGGCCTTGGCCTGGATCACACCCGCGTCCGCATCCCCGGTCACCAATGTCAGCACATCGAGCTTCAGTTCACCCGCCGATGGCATCTGATAGTGCAGTGTCGCGACCCGGGTCCGACCGCTCGGCAAGTTCTCGCCGGTTGAGAACGCCGCGAGGACGACGTGGTCGAACTCTTTCTCTGCGTTCAGGGCCTTGGGGTCGTAGTGCGCGGGCGTGCTGAACGCCTCGTGCTCGCCGCCCTCAATGCCCGCGAGCAGAACGCGACCCGCCTCGTTCGTCGCTTTGAGATCAACCTGATACGCGGCGAGCGAGCTGTCTCCGGAGTCCACAAACAGATCAACGGTCACAAACTGAACACCTGTCGGGACGATCTTGATCTCAAACTGCTGCTGCATCAGGTCATCGATCTTGATCTCGGGCTGTTGATAGAGCTGGCCGCTTGCGCGGGCGCTCATGCTCATCGCGAGCACGCCCACCGAAACCAGCCCGGTCATGAGAAGGACGAGCGTCTTCATCCGCGGCTCCTCAAAGTCACAATGCGAGCGGCGAGCGCTTCGACGTCGGCCGCGGAGGTTGCGCCGTCGCCGGTGAGATCGAGCAACGCATCGCCGGCGTCGACGGCTTTGGCGAGAATCAGCGCGTCAAGCACGTCCACGCTCCCATCGCGATTCAGATCAGCCGTCGTCTGCTGGTTGGACTTGGCGATCATGCCTGTATGTTCGGGGGTGGGCGCATTGCCTGTCAAACTCCAGAACACCACGCCCCCGACAATGACGATCGACGCGGCTGCGGCGAGCCCGCCCCACTGCCATGGCTGCAGCCGTCGAACGGGCACGAAGTGGGCCATTGCGGCTCGTTCGATGGTCCGATCAAGACTCATTGGGGTTGGTGAGGTTTGAGCACCGCCGAGCGCCTCGGCAAGGTCCGCCGCAAGCTCTGCAGGGATCTGTGGCTCACCCGGCTGGCTGGCCTCTTGGCTGGTCCGATCTGAGCCCCGTGGATCGCCGGCTGGATCGAAGCTGGCTGAATCGGGGCGAGTTGGTTCGTTGGAATCGGTCATGGTCTTCCTCTTCAGGCCGTCGGCGGGCGTTTGGTTCACCCGATTCACAGAAAACTAAAAGTACTTCCTGGTGGCTTCGTGCTCTCGCAAGGCCTTGATCGCCAGGTGGAGACGGCTCTTGACCGTGCCCTCGGGGATCTCCAGGGCCCGGCCGACCTCGATTACGCTGAAGCCCTCGACCAGCCGGAGAATCAGGACCTCGCGTTGGTTTTCAGGAAGCTCCGTGATCGCATTGCGCAGGGCATTTAGTTGCTCTGTGCGCGCAGGATCGACCGCGGCCTCGCTCTGGCTGAGGCCTTCGGATATGAAATCTCCAACAAGCGTGAGTTTCGCGTTCTTGCGTCGATGATCGCGGGCGCGATTGCGGATCACGGCGTAGAGGTAGGTCCGCAATGCCGCGGTCAATTCAAAGCCTGGGAACTGCTTCATGAAGGAGACAAACGAGTCCTGGACGACGTCCAGAGTGGCCGCCTCACTCGCGGTCATGCGTCGCGCGACGTTGATCGCCCAGTCCTTGTGGCGTTGATAGAGCTCGCCGAAGGCTGCCGCCGCATCGGCACCACCGGCGTTCATGCGATCGATCAACTGCGGATCGGTCTGGCTCTCTGTCGGCGGTTGCCCCATGCCGCGAGGCTAGCGGGCCAAGGGTGCCGACGCCAGTGCGTG
>JAJDDL010000463.1 GCA_029260335.1 Phycisphaerales bacterium
GTTCTGTCGTTGCGCCGCGCAGAAGATCGACCGTTTTCAGGCGACGATCTCGCCTCCGCATCGCGTTTGGTCATGCCCTTGGCATCTGCGCTCCCGCTCATTGCCGAGGCCAATCGCCCATTGACATCCCGGGCTCGCCGCCAAGTCAACGACACGGTGCGTTGGAGCTTGCGGGGAGGGTCCTGGGGCCGAAAGGCGATGCTGGCTCTGGCATTAGTCTTCGGCGTCTGGTTCGTCGCTGGCAGTTCGGTCTATCGCGTCTCTACACCGGCATCCGTGATCGCCATGCGCGAGCACGCGATCGCAACGCCGTTTGCGGGCAAGATCTCCGAGGTCAGAGTTCGCCCGGGAGAGCGCGTCGAGGCCCACCAGGTCATCGCTCGGATGGATACGCGAGACCTGGAGTTCGAAAGACGAGAAACGCTTGCGCAGATGCAACAGCTCGATGGCCGACTCAAGGACGCGACTTCCCAGCGCGACCTCGCGACCGCGGCCCAGGTCAGCGCCGAGCGAGCCGTGCTCAAAAGCCGGCTGGCGACGCTCGACCATCGGCTCGGACAGTCAGAGATCCTCTCGCCGAGCGCGGGCGTGATCGTCGGCTCCGAGACGCGTGAGCTAGCCGGGGCGTACGTCTCGGCGGGCGAACCCCTCTTCGTGATCGCCGATGAGTCCTCCATGATGCTCGAACTGCGCGTCCCCGAGGGCCGGGTGACACACGTGGATGTGGGCAACGCGATCCGCTTTGCGAGCCATGCCCGCCCCGAGATCAACGGCACATCCTCGATCAATCGCATCGCCCCCACCGCCGACGATGATGGCAAATCCAGAGCCTTCCCGGCCCACGCCCCGATCCCCGAAGATCAGGCGTGGCTCAGGCCGGGCATGGAAGGTGTCGCGCAGATCGAGGGCGGCAAGCGACCTAACTGGTGGATCGCGCTCCACGGCGTGCTCGATTCCGCTCGCCTGAGGTTCTGGATCGACTGATGGCAGTAGGACAAGTCAACTCGGGAGCATCCTCGATCGCCGAACGCTTGCGCGGCGTGGTCGTTGCCCGCCGCGCCGAGCTGGACGTGAGCAGGCATGTGTTTCGCGATGGCCCGGCCTACATCCTTCGCGATCCGGTGAGCTTCAGCACAACACGCCTGGATCCATCGGACTATCGCATCTACAACGCGATCCACGATGGCCTGCCATTGGGCGAGATCTTCGCAGGGCTTGTCGCGATCGGCGAGCTTGAAGGCGACGACGAAGACCGCTTCTACGAGTTCATTCTCGACTTGCATCAGCGCACGCTCTTGACCTTGCCGGTCAACAACGCCGATGCGCTCTACCAACGGTTTGAGCGGCGCAGGCTCGCCGAGCGCCGCTCCAAGGCCCTGGGCTTTCTGTTCCTGCGCGTGCCGTTGATCAATCCCGACCGATTCCTCTCGGCGACCATGCCTTATGCCAAATGGCTCTTTACCAAGCCGGCGCTCTACGCGTGGGGACTGCTCTGTCTCGCCGCTTTGGGCGTTGCGATCTCGCGATGGCAGGACCTTGCCGCCCCGGCTCTGAACACGCTTACGGGCGACAACCTCGCGTTGCTTTGGGTAACTCTCATCGTCCTCAAGGGCGTGCACGAGTTCGGCCACGCCTATGCCTGCAAGGCCTTCGGCGGCCATGTTCCCGAAATAGGCGTGTTCATGATCCTGTTCACGCCCGTGGCATACGTCGACGCCACCGACTCGTGGTCGTTCCCGAGCGCAAAACGCCGGGCGATCGTGACCCTCGGGGGCATGTATTTCGAATCGATCGTCGGCGCGATCGCCGTGTTCGTCTGGGCGTTCACCGACCCCGGAGCACTCAACGCGATCGCCTACAAGGTCCTGCTGCTCTCGACTGTCGTCACGGCCATGTTCAACATGAACCCCTTAATGCGCTACGACGCGTACTACCTGGCAAGCGACCTCTCTGGGATCCCCAACCTGCGGGCCCGGTCCCAAGCGGTGGTCGCGGCACTCGCCAAGCGGTGGATTCTGGGACTGCGCCCGACCGAGGAATCAACCACCCGCTCTCCCGGGCTCGCCGCCTTCGGCATCGCCCAGCTCATGTACAAGTCCTTGCTGTTCGTCTCGATCGCCACCATCCTGGTACTCAAGTTCGGTCCCGTCGGCATCGCCATGGCGAGCATCTTCCTGTTCATCTCGGTGGGCAAGCCCATAGGCAAACTCGTCCGATACCTGATCCAAGCAGAAGAACTCGCGCCGGTCCGCCCGCGGGCGATCGCAGTCACAGGCGTGATCGCGCTGGCGACCATCCTCGGCTTGGGCGCAATCCCGCTCAACGCCCCGGTGAAGGTCTCCGGTATAGTCACCCACGAGAGCACATCAGCGATTCGCTCCCCCGCACACGGGACTATCCACGCGATCCACGCGAAAGTGGGCGATGAATTTCGCGCCGACGAGCCCTTGTTGACCTTGGAAAGCGCCGAACTGCAGGCACAACTCGATGAGTTGCACACCCAGCTCTGGGTTGCCCAAGCGGCCGCTCGCGTGGCGCTCACCGAGACGCCCGGTGCCTTCACCGACGCCGAAACCTCTGTGATGCAACTCGCCGATCAAATCACCAAGCTCCAACAAGACATGGACGCCCTGCAGATCAGAGCCCCGGCCTTGGTTCGCATCACCGCGGTCGTGCCCGAGCGTCCGGGCATGCTTGTCGAGCCGGGGGCCGAGCTCATCCGCACCGGCTCGGGCGCTATCGAAGCAAAGTTCTTGCTCGACGCACCGGAACGAGACTCAACGATTCTTGAGGTCGGCCAGAAGATCGTCTGCCGCGTCGCCGCGATGCCCGATCGCCCAATCCAAGGCACGATCACCCATATCGACGCGACCGGCTCGCGAGAGGCCGCCGACGAGGCGAGCGATATTCCGATCGATCCGGTGACGGGGCTCGCGACCGAGCCGTACTTCGAAGTGCGGGTGCGGCTCGATCTGTCGAATGTTCCAACCGGCGGAGCCGTACACGCACAGTTCCCCGCCCAACCTCGCACGATCGTGCAGATCCTCAGGCGACGCGTCTCTGGGTTCTTCAACCACGCAAGAATCGCGAGTGCCACGAACTGATTCTGGAGGCCGACGATGTTTCATGTAGGTACAGCAGCGGTCATCTTCGCCCTCGCCTCCTCTTTGGGTGGATCAACGCTTGAGCAGGTACAGATCCAACACAAGCCCAGCCAACTCTTGTCGCACGTGGCAGATCCGGGCGTGCTAATCCTGGGTGGCGCACAGCAGACCATCCCCGGCGTGACCCGCCCGATCCGCGAAGTCATGCTCGCCGCCCCCTTTGACGCGACGTTGACGCAACTGCACGTGCACGAGGGCGATCAGGTGCACGCCGGTCAACTCATCGCGACAATGGACGATCGTGTCGCTCGTGCATCGCTTGCAATGGCCGAGCAGGCGGCAAACCAGACCGCGTCGATCGCTCGTGCCCAGGCCTCGCTCGATCGCGCGGCCCAAAGACTCGAACGCACCCTCAAGGCGACCCGTGCGGGTGGCGCAAACCAGACCGAACTCGAGAATGCCCAGGCCGATGCCGCGATCGCAGAAGCCGAGTTGCGTCAAGCCGAGGAAGCACGCGAGGCAGCCACGCTCCGGCTGGAACTTGCCAAGGCCGAACTCGCTGAGCGAGAGATCCGGGCTCCCTTTGCAGGCACGGTCATCCAGACCCACACCGAAGACGGCACGACCCTCCGCGTCGGCGATTCGATCGCAGAGATCGCCGATCTCACCCGGCAGCGCGTCGATCTGTACCTGAATCCAGCCACCGCTCTCAACATCGCCGTCGGGGATCCGTACTCGCTCCAGATCGGATCGGAAGTTGGCCCCCCGATCGCCGCGATCGCTCGATTTGTTGAGCCTCGGATCGACCCTGCATCGGGCACAACTCGGGTCGCGTTTGAAATCGAGGCCCAGGACCGGGTGCCGCCCCCAGGCTCACTGGCTCGCCCGACCACCGCGGATGTGCTCGCCGAGGCTGACGACTAGCACTGCAAACGTCGCACTCGGTGCCTGGCAACAAGAGCCGCTACGCTGGCCGTTATGAGCAGCCCCGCCCCGCACGTCGCCGAGCGATTCCAGTCCTTCGGCACGACGATCTTCGCCGAGATGACACGACTAGCGATCGAGTCGAAGGCGATCAATCTCTCCCAGGGCTTTCCAGACTTTGACGGACCGCAGTTTGTCAAAGATGCGGTTACCCAGGCGATTGCCGACGGCCACAACCAATACGCGCCCATGGGCGGCGTCCCCGCCCTGACCTCTGCACTCGCCGAGCGTTGGGCAAGAGAGACCGGGTTCGATATCAACCCCGGCACACAAGTCACCATCACCGATGGCTGCACCGAAGCACTCGCCGCGACACACTTGGGGCTCCTCAATCCGGGCGATGAGGTCATCGTCTTCGAACCCTACTACGACAGCTATCGCGCGTGCATCGCGATGGCAGGAGCCACGCCGCGATTCGTTGGACTGCACGCTCCGCCCGCCGGTGCTCCCAAC
>JAJDDL010000464.1 GCA_029260335.1 Phycisphaerales bacterium
CCAAGCGGATGTTAGGGGAGATTGAAGAGGCTTCCTGAGACTTGAGCGCAAGGAAAACGCCGGCCCCAAAGGGCCGGCGTCAGAAGCGGGTGATCGGATTCGAACCGACGACATTCACGTTGGCAACGTGACGCTCTACCACTGAGCTACACCCGCCTGCCGCCCAGACATGTGTCCCGGCGAGTCTGAAAAATACGTCCACTCCGACGGGGAGTCAATGCGATGGGCATAGAGGATCGACTTGCGATGCCGATAGGTCGCTCTGGGGAATCTCGATAAGGCCTCAGACGCCCGAGAAGCAGTGTTCCAGTCGATTATCCGGCGTCGGGGGCCCCTCGGGCTTGGGCTAGAGCGTCCATGACGACCTGTGCTGTGTATGAGTTGGCCTGGAACGGCTCATCGAGACCGGGGCCATAGATCACCAGCAGCGGAATGCCCGTCTGGCCGAGCTCTGCCATCTTCTCCCAGCCGGGAGCCGTGTCGACCGTGTTGTCTGCGATGAGGGGCACGACGTCGCTCATGAGCATTTGGCTCTTGACCGGATCGCGATTGAGGATCACCTCCAGAGCCTTGCAGTTCAAGCACCACTCGGCGGTGAAGTCGATGACGACGACTTTGCCCTCGGCGATGGACTCTTCGAGCAAGGCATGCGTGTAGGGAATCCAGAAATCATCGCGGGCCTTCATCGTCTTACCAACGACGTAGACCGCCGGTGTCACGCTCAGGATGAGCCCGATGATCACCATCCAAGCGATGATGGACTTCTTCTTGGTGATCTGGATCGTGCGAACGATGAGCCATCCACCCGCTGCGACCCCGAACAGTCCCACGAACCACCAATGCGTCTGTTTCCACCACCACGGCAGGTCTGGAGCGGGCCCGGCGGTCTTCTGGATCACCGCCACAATGCCGGCGCCCACGAAGAACGCCGCGGCGGCGAGTAGCAATAGGCCCATCACATGCTTGACCAACTCGCTTGCCGGTCCCGTGCGAGGGATCCTCTCGACCAAGCCCGGCTTTGCGCTGAGCACAATGTAAGGCAACGCCATACCCACGCCTAGGGACGTGAAGATCACGAGGATGGTTGATGAAGGTAGCGTCGCCGCGCCCGCCAGCAATGCCCCGGCGACGAAGCCGAAACAAGGCAAGCCGAGCACCGCCGTCATCACGCCAAACATGAACGAACCATGGGCCGAGTCGGCCTTGGGGTTCACCATGTAGACCTTCTGTGGAAGCGTGATATTGAATACGCCCATGATGCCCACGCCCATCGCGGCGATGATGACACCGATGCCGAGCGTGATCCACCACGTGCCGAAGATCAACCGAGACGGATCAATCACCGAGGTCAAGAACGCGACCGGAAGGCCAATTCCTGCCCAGAACGCGATGACCCCCGCGGCCATCCAAAGACCTAGCCGCATGCTCTGACCCGGCGAGTCCGCGTGCTGGCTGATCGCCATGATCTTAATTGGGATCACCGGCAGCACGCAAGGAGTGAGGTTGAGAACCAAGCCGCCGATCGCCGAGAGCAGCGCGAGCACCACAAGACCCGCGTTCTCAGGAATCTCAAAGCCCAGGAAACTCGGACGTTTGGTCTCGGTCTCGAGACTCGCCGTCTCGACCGTGCCATCGCCCCACTCGGCCTGGCGCGAAAACACACGCTGGTCAAAGCCGCCGAAGAGAGCGGCATCGGGCGGGTCGCCGACAACAGGGGCCGCCACCACACCGAGCGCAGCGTTGGACGTCACCGTTCGGGGCATATCGCAGACTCGGTCATCGCAGGCCTGGTAAAAGAACTCGACCGCGATCGCCAGTTTGCCCTGCACGTCCGTGCCCGCGATCATCGGCACGTACGCGACCTGACGGCCCTCGTACATCAGGATCTCGACCTCGTTCTCAGAAACCGCGCGGGTAGGCGTCAGATGCGGTTCAGGCCATTGGACCGGGCCGACCTTCGCGCCATCCACACTCACCTTCAGACTGGTCGGAATCGACTGCCAGATACCTTCGAGCTCGGCCGTGGTCACCGGATCGCCCGCAGGCCAGGTATGCCAGCCGGCTTGCAAGCTGAACTCCACCGCCAGCACGAACTCCTCACCCGGCGCAACGCTCGCCTTGCTCGGCACCGCGCGAAGGGTGAGTCGACCGTTGGCGCCCGGCGGCCCGGCAAGGGCGTCATCCTGTCCAAACGGATCAAACTGGCCAAAGGCAAGCGACCCGAGCATCGAGACAAAGAGAATGGCGAGACGAAAGTTCATAGTCATGGCTCCAACCGTACCGGCTTGTACCCGCGATTGTTCCCGCTCAAGCCCCCCGGTCGACCAAGACCTGGACATCCACCTGGAGGTATATCGAATAGGGCTTGGCTACTATTGCCTCGGATGTATAACCCAGCCGTGTGATATTCCGCTGACCGCCCCCTCTGGCCCGGTTTTGTGCCCCTCCCCAAGCCCCGCTAGAGCAGCGCGGTGCGTGCGTGCCAGGCGACCCGGCCAGGCCCCCGCACGTTTAGCGGCATCCCGTCCCGGGGACGAACACTGTCCTGCGGAACTGACTGCAAATGGCAACCAACCACCGCCGTCGCGATGAACGCGAGGGTTTCACCTGCATCCGATGCAAAGCCCACATCCCCGCGATCGGTTTCGGCACCAATCACCGCAATCACTGCCCGCGATGCCTCTGGTCGCGTCATGTCGACGACACCCCGGGCGATCGCCAGAACGCGTGTCGGGCTCCGATGGAGCCGATCTCGGTCGCTGTGCGCTCGCATGAGGGCGAATGGACCCTGGTTCATCGCTGCACGGCTTGCGGCCAACTCCGCACCAACCGCATCGGGGGCGATGACTCCGAGACAGCGCTGTTGCAACTGGTCTTGAGGCCGCTGGCCAATCCCGCGTTTCCGTTGGATCAACTCGAGTGAGCGCTAGGCCGCCTTGGCCTTGGATGCCTTCGCGTCGGCGACCAGCGCGGCCGCTTGGGCAGTCTGGGCCGCGAACACCAACACATCGTCGGCCTGGAACGCTCGCGTAGATGACGGTCTTGGATTCAGATTGCCCGCCTCGTCTCGGATCGCTACAAACACCACATCCGCGTGTTTCTTGCCGATCTCGATGATCGAGTTGTGGTGCAAAGGCGAGCCCTTCTCGATCGTTGCCTCGTGCAGCCCAAGCCCCGTGGTCGAACCTGCCCCAAGCATGCTCGCGAGGCTTGGGTTGGTGATCATTTGCGCGATTCGGTCCGCGCTCGTGCTCATCGGGGAGACAACATCGGTCGCGCCCGCCCGACGCAGACGCCGGATCGACTCGGGGTCTTCGGCCCGGACGATGATGCGAAGGTCTGGATTCAAATCGTGTGCGGCGATCGTAATGACGAGGTTCTCGGTATCCGAAGGAGTCGCCGCGATGAGACCCTTGGCATCCTCGATGCCTGCCGCGAGGAGCACCTCGTCGCGCGTGGCGTCACCCTCCATCGCGGTATACCCGAAGTCCTGAACCGCCTCGGCGTTCTTGGGATCGACGACGATGAACGGCAGCCGCTGCACGCCGAGCGAGTGGCAGATCGAGCGACCAACTCTGCCGAACCCGCACACTACGTAATGGTCTTTCATGGCTTTCACTCGCTTGGCGTTCAGGCGTTGTTGCCGGGAAGGTGCGTCGGCGATGGACTGGATAATCTGGCTCGTGGCGTAAGTGAAGATGGCGATGCCGCAGATGATCAATGCCGCGGCGACGCGCTCGCCTCGAGGAGACAATCCGTAGTCGCCGTACCCGACTGTGGTCACGGTGACAAGCGTGAAGAACAGCGACTGCCACGCCGACCACTGCTCGGTGATCATGAACGCGCAAGTTCCGATAACCGCCACCACCATGAACGCGACCGCAGCCCGTACGACCGGGTTCGCCGAGAGGCGCGCGCGCAAGGACGGGTCCTTGTCCATGACAAGACAGATCGGGATATCGGGCCACCGAGTTAAGGGGCGGCCAGGACCGATCGAATACTCAGACTCCTGATTGGTACCGTGTAATTCCCACCGACGCGATCGATTCGAGGGAATGTGTCGGCGGCGGGGGCCCTCCGTCGGAATACTGGAGGGCATGCAAGGGATCGTTCTCGTGGAACGACACATCTAAAAGCGGTGCTTGAACGAAGGCACCGCTAATGCCGTATTCTGATCGGGACTGAATCCCGTCTTTCAGGGCGTTCAGGCCCTGTGGCCCCTCGGCCACGACTTTGGAGCAACCTCATGAAGCTCATTTCCACCTTGGTCCTCTTGCTCATCATGCTCGTCATCTTCGGCGGCATGTTGCTGGCATCCGGACCGGGCTCGAAGAAAGCAGAACTGACCATGATCAGCCAACTCTCCGGCCAACAAGGAACAAGCATGTTCTCTGCCTCCGGCTACGACCTGACGCCCCTGACCGAAGACCGCATCGAAGAACTCGCGAGCAAGCTCGATCCCGAAGAAGCACGCATCATCCTCCGCAAAGGCACCGAACCCGCGTTCTGCGGCACGCTCCTCGACAACAAGAAAGAGGGCCGGTACCTCTGCCGCCTGTGTGCCCTTCCCCTGTTTGACTCCAACGCCAAGTTCACGAGCGGCACCGGGTGGCCGAGCTTCTTCCAGCCCGCAGACCCCAAGCACATCCGCTATGTCGAAGACAACACGCTCGGCATGCGTCGGGTCGAGATCCTCTGCCCGCGATGCACCGCGCACCTCGGCCACGTGTTTGAAGATGGCCCCAAGCCCACCGGCCTGCGCTATTGCCTGAACTCCGCTTCGCTCGAGTTCTACGACCGCGATGCAAAGGTCCCCGAGGGCGGCATGCCCGATATCAAGACCGAGTCGGCCTACTTCGCCGGCGGATGCTTCTGGGGTGTCGAGGATCGCTTTGCGCAGGTGAAGGGTGTGCTCGCCGCCGAGAGCGGGTACATGGGAGGTAAGACCCAGCGTCCGAAGTACTCGGCCGTGTGCATGGGTGGCACGGGCCACGCCGAGACTGTCAAGATCGTGTTCGACCCCAAGGTCGTGAGCTACGAGCAGCTCCTCGCGCGGTTCTTCCAGTTCCACAACCCGACCCAGCGCAATCGCCAGGGCCCGGATATCGGCACGCAGTACCGCTCGGCGATCTTCCCCGCCGACGAGAAACAGCGCGAAGTAGCCCTCGCGTTTATCGAGGCCCAGGCCAAGAGCTCACGATTCCGCGATCTCACCATCGCGACACAGATCGAGGGCACGGGCCAGACCTTCTGGCGAGCAGAGGAGAAGCACCAGGACTACCACGCCAAGCACGGCGGGTCGTGCGCGATCCCCGAGTTGTCGGGCGGTTAATCTTCCTCGGGCATCACAAACCAGAGCACGATGTACACCAGGATGCCCGGAAACGCAGCCGAGAGAATCGAGAGCAGCACGTAAGCAAGCCGGGTGCGTCCCGAGGGCCAGCCGAGCCATCGCGCGAGCCCGCCGACAACGCCGGCGATCATGCGGTCCGATCGAGTGCGCATCAACTGCTGTTGCATCGCTCAGGATCTCCGATCCATTACTTCTTGCCCTTGCCCAAGAAGACGAGCAACGCGAGCAGCACGAGCGCGCCTGCGGTCGCGGCAACCAACTCGCCCATGGGTCCGACCGCCTCAATCTGAAGCAAGCCAAAGAGAAACCCGCCGAGAACTGCCCCGATCACACCCACAATCAGATTGCCCACAAAGCCGAAGCCCGAACCTTTGAAGAGCAGACCCGCAAGCCATCCCGCGACCAAGCCGATGAGCAAGAACCAAACGAATGACATAGCACCCTCCCCATGATCCTGCGATCTGTCCCTCATCAGCACTCGCTCATGAGGCTCTCTTGTATCCGCCCGGGCTAAGAACTGCAGGAACAAAGCCGGCCCGCCTCGGCACCTGATACGATAGGCCATGGCCAGCGATTTACCGGTTGTTGTCAGTATCGGGCGGGATCACTACGAGACGCACGTGCGTGCCGGCAGGCACGAGATCGCGGCCGACGAACCGACCTCGGTCGGCGGCACGGACAAGGGCGTCAATCCCTACCAACTCCTGCTCGCCAGCATCGGCACATGCAAGGCCATCACCCTTCGCATGTACGCCGATCGCAAGGGCTGGGATCTGGAGCAGGTCGCGATTGCGTTGCGCCACGAGCGCCGGCACGGCGAGGATTGCGAGCATTGCGAGGACTCGCCGACACTGATCGATGTGATCGATGTCGAGTTGCAGTTCATTGGCGATCTGACGCTCGATCAGCGGATCCGACTCGCCGAGATTGCAGATCGCTGTCCCGTGCATCGCACGCTCATGGGCAAGCTGCAGATCGAGTCGACGGTTATTGAGGAAGACTGAGTTCGAGAGATTGAGAGCAACGCCAACAAGGGAGAGCGGCATGCTTG
>JAJDDL010000465.1 GCA_029260335.1 Phycisphaerales bacterium
ACAACAACATCCATCTCGATCCTTCCTCACCGACGCCATATCGCGGGCGACGGCAACAACGCAGGTCCTCGCTTTGCTCGGTGGGGGTTCGCGCCAAGGCGCAACGTGACCCGCCGAGGCCCATAACGCGAGGGCCCATCCCGACGACGCTCTCGGCAGGTCTTCCGGCTCCGGGCTCAACGAGGCTCGACCTTCCCATCCGATTCGGACAGTGGCCCCAGGGACAACACCCCTGGTTCGAACCTCGCATCAACACCCGTTACGGCGGCGCGTCCGCGGCGGCTTTCAACCGCACTTCCCTTTTTCACCTTCCAAGCCCCATTCTGCTCAGAAGGCACCGAGAACACCCCGAGCATACAGCGGCGGTGAGGCGTGTCAAGTGGAAGGACGCATGAGGCAATAGCCAATACGCAAGGGCCGAATGTCGGCCGACCCCAGAAACCGGGGTGGCGCGCGTCCCGCTCGCAATCGCTGAAGGCGATACCGAATGCTGTTGAGCAAGCCCGCTGTGGAGCGCCCCTCGCTAATCTCGCACGCTTCTCCGCAGCGATGAGTCAATCGCAAGAAGTCATGATTCCCGCTCGATTCTGCATGGCACATATCAGTGCCTCGCGAATCCGATTCGCGAGAGTGTTGCCACTCTCATCGATGCGAGAAAGAAGATCCGTCACTTCTGCGTGCCCCGATCGCCGATCTTCGCCGAACGCGGGCAACAGCTCCGGGCAGACTCGGTCGAAGGCTGTCCATTCCTGCAACGACAACGCCAAGATCAACCGCTCGCTTGGCGGATCCTCCCATGCTTGCTCGTCATCACGAATCCAATAAAACTCAAGCACGCTTCACCCAAACAACGACGCACAAGCCTCATGCCGCGTCCCCGCACTCGTCGTCACCGCGAAGTTCCCGCGCCCGCGCATCAACGCCGAGCCATACGCCCCATCCTTGCGAAGCGCGTACAACGTCACCCCAAAGTTCGGCTCACCGCGCTCATTCAAAAGCCGCTTCTGCTTCGTCCGATCCGCGATCCGCTTCATGACCGCCAAGCACGCCTCGGTCGGGCTCAACCCATTCTCCATCTCGCGCACAATGCTGAACGCACCGCAGTTCTGGATCACCGCTTCGCCTCGACCCGTCGCGCCCGCGGCTCCGACCGCATTGTCACAGAACATCCCCGCGCCCACGATCGGGCTATCGCCCACGCGCCCAGGGATCTTGTAGCTCAGGCCGCTGGTGGTTGTCACGCTCGCGAGATCGCCATTGGCATCGACGCCCGAGCAGTTGATCGTGCCATAAGTAAACGGGATCGGTCCCATCGCGCCCTCACGCCCTTCGTTGGGATCAAAGTCCATCTGCTCTGCATTCAGCCAATCATCATTCGGATTGGAGTTCTCTTTCCAACGCAACCATGCCTTGCGCGCCCGATCATTCAGCAGATCCTCAGCCTTAAACCCATGCGCGAGCGCAAACTGCTTCGCGCCCCTGCCGACGATCATCACATGATCCGTCCGCTTGAGCACGAACAGCGCCACGCTCGCGGGATTCTTGATGTCCTCGATACACGCCACGGCCCCGGCCTTGTGCGTCGGCCCATGCATCACGCACGAGTCGAGTTGCACCACGCCTTCTTCATTGGGCAGCCCGCCGTAGCCGACGGACATGTCATTCGGATCGCTCTCGACGATATTGACGCCCGCCACAACCGCGTCCACCGGATCGCGCCCGGCCATGATCATCTCATAGGCCTTGCTCGTCGCGGGCCGGCCATTGCCCGAGGAGATGCACGCGACCCCGCGATGGTCATCGCCCGGTGCCAAGCTGTTCGATCCGAGCGGCGTCTTGCCCGTCGCGGCCCCGGCGAGCGTGGTGCCCGCCGCGACCCCGGTCATGCCCAAAAACGCGCGTCTGTCGATGTTGTTGTGCTGGTTCATGGCGGTAGTGTGACAGAAAACCGCCGCCTTGTCACCCCATCCAGGCCAATCTTCGCAGGTGATTGCCCGGAAAAGAGGCCCTGGCGCGAGCCTGGGCTTTCTCTTCGCCCCGCAGTTGCGGTGGACCACTCAGGAGCCATGGCTTGCGGTCAGCCCCGTCGTTGCTACACAAACCCTGCTCGCCCTAGCCGTCGATCTCAGGCCGTGCCGGCAACGCCTCGCGAACCCGCTGGATCAGCGCCCGGGCATCGCCCTCAATCTCCCGCGCCTGCCGCTCGACCGGATCGATGAACAGCTCGCTCGCCCGATCGATCACCTGCCGCTCGATCGTCCGCGCCGATTGGGTCAGATTGTGAGTCACCCGCACAAACGCCCGAGCCTCCTCAGTGCGTGCCTCGCTTTGGCGATTCACAAGCACCATCGTCACGCCCGTCGCCACCGCGCCCACGGCTGCCATCGCAAGCACCGGCCGGAGCAGTTCCATGAAGCTCGCTCGGCTTGGCTCGGCTCGCTCTGTGCGAACCTCCGCCATGATCCGTTCGTGCAGACCGGCCGAGGGCTGTTCCTCGGTCTCGGGTGCCGAGCGCAATGCCGCTGCCAGGCGTGCTTCACTCTTGTTGTCGATCTCGTGTGTCATGTCCCGCACTCCGCGTATTGCGCGCGACCCTGTAATCCTCTACTCCATTGTTGGCTTCCCGCCAGCCGCTCGATCGTTTCTTCGCCCAAGGAATCCAGCAGCCGCTGGCGGGCCCTGTGGAGCATCACCCGCACCGAGCCGCCGGTTTTGCCAAGAACCGCCCCAATCTCCTTCGGGCTCAGGTCTTCTACGTATCGAAGCCACAACGCGCTGCTCGCCTCCGGGCCCAGGTCTCGCAGCGCGAGGGTCCAAAGCCGTCCATCGTCCGAAGCATGTTCTCCGGGCTCAACTTCGCGAGCTTCTTTTTCCACCGGGGCCAACTCGCGAGTCCGCGAAATGAGCCGAAGCCGGCTCTGCCGCGACCGGCTCACCCCGCTTGCTCTTCGCGCCAGAATCGTAAAGAGCCATGCCCCGAACGGACGCTTGGGGTCATACCGACCAAGGCTCCGCCACGCGCTGAGGAACGCTTCCTGGGTCGCGTCCTCGGCTTCATCGAGACTCAATCCCCAGCGCCGCGCAAAGCGAAACAGCCGTGCCTCATATCGAGACACGAGCTGCTCGAATGCGCGGGAGGAGCCCGCCGCGGCGTCGCGGGCGAGCTCCTCGTCGCGCATCTGCGATGTCGAACTCAACTGGTCCAATGGACCCCCAGAAGTCAGTCCGCCTGCTCGATCAGTTCCATCACCATGTCGGTGTCGAGATTCAAACGAAGATCTACGACCGAGCCGTCGCGATCAATGCGCAGTCCCTTGAGGAGCTCAATCGCCATCGCGAGCTCCTCGTCGTGTCCGTGGTCCATGCCCTGGGCCATCTGCAGGAACGCCATCGCCCCCTGCCCGATCGTCACCAGATTCTGGGCATCATCCTCGTCATCCATCCCCACGCGGGCATGGCAGAAGACATTCCCGTCATCCTCACCCAACTCGGCGAAAACGCCCTTGATCTTGCTCATCATGGGGTGCGGCAGTTCGTGACCCATTGGCAGATCGGCCAGGTTGAACACAACCAGTTGCACGAACGCGTCTTCGTTCGCGCCGATCCTGCCCAGGTCATGATCACGACCACGGATGGAATCGCGATCGCCGTCGATCGTTTCCCCGACGATCTTTAGCAGGCTCGCGTTCGGGGAGATCGCGATGCGATACCCGCCACGACTTTCGCGAACCAATGCCGCGACCTGATCGCCATCCATGTCAAAGGTGTGTAAGTCGCCGCCGTATCGCGAGCGGACCTGATGGTCGATCTCATCGCCGAAGTCCTCGAGCTTGTCGAGCA
>JAJDDL010000466.1 GCA_029260335.1 Phycisphaerales bacterium
CAATGGGCGGGATGTGGACCCAATACACGCCGGGCGATTACGACCCCGCACAGCCGCATGTAGCACACGGCCCGGGCGATCCGATCCCCGTCGACTCCGAACCGGGCCACGGCATGAAACTCGGTGCCCCCAACAACATGATGACCAATATCCCGGGGCTCTACGCCTTCGGCGAGGTCAACTTTGCCTACCACGGCGCGACGCGTCTGGGCGCAAACGCCTTGCTCAGTTGCATCTTCGACGGGCTCTACAACGGGGTTGGCGTCGTGAACGCGGTGCGCGACGTGAAGACCCCCGCGGCCGAGAGGCCCCAGTCCATCTTCGACGACGCCGTCGCATCCGAACAAGCCAAGGCAGACGCCCTGCTCCAAGGCGCTGGCAGCGGCGAGATCCCCACCGAGATCAACCCCTACGCCATCGGCGTCGAACTCGGCGAGGAGATGACCGCCGCAAGCACCGTCGTCAAGACTGGCGATCGCATGCAGAAGGCCCTGGTCAAGCTCGATGAGCTCGAAGACCGCTGCTCGCGCATGCGACTCAACGACGCCGCGGCGTGGTCCAACCGAACCCTGAGTTACGCCCGAAGCCTCAAAGACATGGTCATCCTTGCCAAGGTCATCGTCAAGGGTGGGTTGCTCCGAGAAGAAAGCCGCGGCTCGCACTATCGCCTGGACTTCCCCGAGCGCGACGATGAGCGATTCCTCAAGACCACGGTCGCAGAGCGTGTTGCGGGCGAGGACGATCCGAACCGGATCTTCTATTGCAACATTGATGCACGCTTGGTGAAGCCCCGTCCGCGAACCTACGGCGAGAAGAAGGCCGGGGCCGAACCGGCCAAGCAGCCAGCCGGAGCATCCGCATGAGCGAAAACGCAACCAAAGCTCCAGCCATACCCGGCTCCCGTCGGATCAAGATGAAGATCCTCCGCCAGGACACCGAGTCCAAGCTCCCGCGTTGGGAGATATTTGACGTCCTCGCAGAACCCGGGGCCAACATCATCAGTTGCCTCCAACAGATCGCCCAACACCCCGTGACCAACTCGGGCGAGCAGACCACTCCGGTCACCTACGACGCCGGATGCCTCGAAGAGGTGTGCGGCGCATGCACCATGGTCATCAACGGCCGCGTCCGCCAATCCTGCTCGTGCCTTATCGATCAGATCGCACCCAACGAAGGCGACACGATCACGCTGGAGCCGATGAGCAAGTTCCCGATCATCCGAGACCTCTGGGTCGACCGTGAGCGCTTGTTCCACTCGCTCAAGCGCATCAGCGCCTGGGTGCCCATCGATAGCGTCTACGACCGCGGCGCAGGGCCCCAGGAACTGCCCGACAAGCAAGAGCCACGCTACGAGATGAGCACGTGCATGAGCTGCGGATGCTGTCTCGAGGCATGCCCCCAGTTCACGATCGAGCCCGACCAGGAGAAGTGGGACACAAGCTTCATCGGCGCACACGCCATCAGCCAAGCCCGCCTCTTCAACGATCACGACACCGGCAGGCAACTGAAGAAGGATCGCCTGGACACCCTGATGGGCCCCGGCGGCATCAGCGAGTGCGGCAACGCCCAGAACTGCGTCAAGGTCTGCCCCAAGGAGATCCCCTTGACCGAGTCCATCGCGACGATCGGCCGGGCCGTGACGGTCCATTCCATCGCACGCTTCTTCACCGGCAAATAGCACCGATAACGCCCCGCATGGACGACCGCGCCCGCAGAGCGCGCGCAACTGGAAGCGATTGGAATCCTCAGCGGGTTTCGGGGTCAACCGCTCTGGCTCCCCCGCCGATGTCCGCCCGCGATGCATCACTACTCCCAAGACCAGCATCGTGCGGCTGCGCCGCTCACCAGCCTGCTTATCGCCTCTTGCGCCGTCGTGGGACTGGCGTATTGGCTCGGCGCGACCTGGCTCGCCAATCAGATCCTGGGCATCCCAGGGGGTCTGTGGGCGGTCGCGGTCGTGTTCGCGACGATGCGATGGGCCGAGCGGCGCGGCGTCGACTCCTGGTTCGCCAACTTCCGCTCTCGGGGGTTATCAACCATCGAGATGATGTGCAGACACCTCCCGGCCTTGATCGCGCCGATCGCTTCGGTGCCCGAACGCGTTGCCAACGCCGCCCAAGGCGCGAAGCAGGGCTGGCTCGGGAACGAGCAAGACACGCCCGATCCCATCAACTACGGCATCTCCAATATCCAAGAAGGCCCACGAACGGTCCCGTCTCGCGCACGCCACATGCCCGTTCGCGTCGGCATTGATCTGAGCGATCACCTCGCCACACGACTCATGAATAGCCCGTGTGCGATCCGAGTCGATTGGATTCCCCTGCGCAACCAATCCTTGAGAAGCCAGGAGCTCTGCCGTTTGCATCGGCTCGACGCGGTCGTGCACAACCAGGGCGACATGATCGTCGCGACGCCCGCCGAGGTGGGCCCCCTCGAGCCGGCCTGGGATGACTGGGCTGCGCCCTCGAACCCGATCACGTACGCCAGCGTGTTCCCGATGCGGACCGATGCCGCGCATATCTCTTTCGGCGAGACCAACTTCTCCGATCCCATCGAACGAGAGATCGCTGCAACCCTGATCGATGCGATCGTCCAGCTTCGCCACGCTCCTTTGCGAGTGGCAACCGTTCCGGGCTCGGCAGCGCCAGCTCACCTGCCGATGCAGCATCTTGCCCGCGTGATCCGCGAGCGCGCGCAGACGCACACGCTTTTGCCCTCCTACCGCGCCGCCTGCCGGGCGGTCTCGGCTTGGCTTGCGGTCAATCCTGTGGATTGGTCAGACGAGGACATCCTCGCCACCCTTGCAGCGTGTGCAGGGGCCCTCTCGCACGAGCCCGAGGTCCTTCTCCGGGCCGCGGCTATCCGGTTCGTGCTGGGCGAGGATAAGGCCGGGCTCGAGGCGGTTGTTGCCGCGGACGTGTTCCTGCATGACAGATCCGATCGTGCGAGTTCTGAGAGCCAGCTCCCGTTCGTCCAGAGCGAACTGAGCATGGGCGGCGACGATCCGCTCGCGTTCGGACGCATCGCCGCGGGCCTGAGCCTCTGTGCCTCGGGTGCCTCGGCCGACGAGATCGCGTACATGCGCGACGACCTGCTCGACGAGGCCCGCTTCGTCGAATGGCTCATCGGACGCGACGACGAGCGGTTGGTGCTCATGCAGGTCTTCCGCGAGCTGCAGCGTCAGCGCGACGGCGCCGACTCGACGCTCTTTCAGGCCGCGTGAGACTGCAATCATCGCAAGGTCGCATCACTTTCCACTGATGCGTTGCACAACGAGCTTTATTGAGTTCGATCCTACGAGGCTTCCAGGCCTGCCGGTTTAGCAGCCGGCCGCGAACTGATCGAGATACCCGAAGAAGTCATCGGCATCGCAATCCCCGTCGCCGTCAACGTCGCACACCGCGGAGTCACCCGCCGCGAACGCGTCGAGGTATCCGAAGAAATCGTCGGCGTCGGCATCCCCGTCACCATCAAGATCCGCCGCACAACTCTGCCCGCCGGCCACGTACACCAACGCATTGCCCATCAACAGAGCCCCATCGGTCGACTCGTCCCAGTATCCAAGGGCGTTGACCGCACTGGAAACTGGATGCATGCCGAGTTCGACCACTCGCGGGTTGTCGCCCACCACGACAAGCGACGCGTCATCTTCCCACAGCGCGATCTTGCGGGCCCAGGGCATCACGTCGCGCGTGTTCGGACGGAACGCCCCCCACGCGTTCTCGGCGAACGACGCGAACTCCTCCACGCCCTCCATGATCGGATGGTCCGGCTCGATGACCTCGCCCATCTCCCAGCGCCGATCGGCACCTTGCCAGTTGGATGCCGGCGGGATCAGGAAGTACTGCTCGTCGTTCCAACGGCCAAGCAACTGGCGATCGGGATTGGTGCTCGTATTCCCAAACACCGCATGCACCACACCGCCCCCGGCGTCGACATAGTCGGCGACGACATTGCCGAGCCCGACCGAATCGTCGTGGCTGTCGTTGGACCAGATCAGGATCGAGTCATACTGCAGCAACTCTTCGAGCGTCGGCGTGTGCCCCCCGCCGAAACGAGTCGTGCTGATGATCGTCACGCTATCGAATAGTCCGGTCGAGACCAGCTTGTCGCGCGGATCGGTGAACCGAGGGTTGTTCTGCTCGTCGGCGGTGTTCGTCGCCGCGGCGACAATCGCAACGTCCAGTCCCTGGCCAAGCGCAGGTCCACCCAAAAGCAGCATTATCCCAAGAGCAGCGAATCGTGTACCCACGGCATCCTCCTTGTTCTCAGATCGGATTCTACGACGAAGTTCGATCCGTGAGAAGGCGAATCTCACGATCCAAAACGAGAA
>JAJDDL010000467.1 GCA_029260335.1 Phycisphaerales bacterium
TTTGAGATCTCAGATTTGAGATTGAAGGACTGACATGGCCGGCAAAGTTTCATCAGACCCCAACATCTTCCTCCTGCCCGACATCGGCGAGGGCCTCCAAGAGGCCGAAGTCATCAAGTGGCTTGTCAAGCCAGGCGATGCGGTCGAGGAGAACCAGTCGCTCGCCGAGGTTCAAACGGATAAGGCCCTGACCGAGATTCCGTCTCCCCGCAACGGCGTGATCGCCGTGCTCCACGGCGCTGACGGTGACGTCATGAAGGTCGACGCGCCGTTCGTGACCTACGTGAGCGACGATGGCGCAGCACCCGCTGAGAAGCCGGCCAAGAAGGATCGCAAGTCCGGCAAGAAAGCCAAGGCGGCACCCGCCGACAACGGCACGGAGCAGCGCGAGGACGCGGGCACCGTGGTCGGCCAGATGTCTGAGGGCCTTGCGGGCATGAACAAGGAAGCGGGCAAGGCCCTGGCGACGCCCGCCGTGCGGCGATTGGCGCGCGATCTCGGTATCGACATCAACCAGGTCTCAGGCTCGGGTATTGGCGGCCGCGTTATGGAACGCGACGTTCGCGCCACCGCGGACGGCGGCGGTACCGCTCCGGCGCCCACTCGCCAAGCCCTCCCGCCGATCGCAAGCTCCGCGCCCGCGCAGATCGCCCCGCCGCCCAAGGCTCCTGCCCAGCAGGTGCACATTCCCGAGGGCGCAGAATCCCATCGCGTGCCGATCAGAGATGTCCGTCGGATCATCGCCCAGCGTCTGCGCCAGAGCGTGGATACGGCGGTGCACTTCACGGTCATGGACGAAGCCGATACGACTTCGCTTGATGCGTTGCGCAAGCGCCTTGCCGCGGCGAGCGGCGAGAAGGTCAGCTTCCTGCCGTTCGTGTGCTCGGCGGTCACGCGTGTGCTCACGGGCAACTTCGGCGCGATGAACGCGAATGTCGACGACGCCAACAACGAGATCGTCCAACACCGCAGCGTCCATCTCGGCATCGCCACCGACACCGACAACGGGCTCATGGTCCCGGTGATCCGTGATTCCGATCGCTTGGGCGTCCTCGAGATCTCTCGGCACATCGCCCACGTCGCCAACGCGGCTCGCAACCGGACCGCCGCCCGCGAGGATCTGTCGGGCAGCACATTCACGATCAGCAATGTCGGCTCACACGCCGGGCGGTTTGCGACGCCGATTATCAACTATCCGGAGGTCGGCATTCTCGCCGTCGGCAGGACGCGTGAGGGGATGGTCGTCAAGGACGGGTGGTTTAGGGTCGGCAAGCTGATGCCGTTGAGCTTGGCGTGTGATCATCGGGTGGTGGACGGCGCGACGGCGGCACTGGCGCTGGCGGAGATTGTGCGGTTGCTGGAGAATCCGGAGCAGTTGATGGCGCCGGCGCGGTAGTCGGGCCTGAATCTCTAGATCTGATCTAAGATCTCAGACTTGAGATTTCAGATTTGAGATTCAACTTCTGAGATTCTGCGTCATTGGACGCAAATGCCGGGGCTCAACCACCCTTCCACGCTGTCACCAACACTCCCTATTGATCCTTCCAGTCCTCGCTCCACTCCTCTCGTCCCTCTCGCACGGCTTTCAGTTTCAACAAGAACCGCTCGCGCCGCTGCCCCGCAACATATCGCTCTCGCGTGGTACGATTCAGATATCTCTGGCCCTGAATATCCGAGTTCTGCAGCGAGTCCGCCCAGCCGCGGAGCTGCCGATTGATCGATTCCGCACGCGGTCTCAAGTCTGAGATCTGGGGCTTGAGATGCTGGTATCGCGAAGACCCGGCCATCACAGTCAGCATCGACCGCACTTCACCACCACTGCCTCTGGCAATATAAAGGAACGCCAACAGTTCCTTTGTAGTCCCACGTTCGAATCCCTCGGCGATGTTGTTGCTTATTGAAAGTGCTGCACGTAGCAACTGGCTCCTCATGTCGCCGTGATTGCGGAAGTAGTCGTCTTCGACAAGCGTCTCGACCGCCACGTAGAGCCTCGCCGCGTCCTTCCAGACGGGCAAGTCTTCGAAGCGAGAGTATTTCATGTCGAGCAGGGTAACTGATGAACGACTGCTCCATCAACCATTCTGCAGGCACAACTCTGAGCCATAGCGAGGGTGGAGCCGGGGTTCCATGATCCAGACTCAAATCTCAAATCTCAAATCTCAAATCTCCCGATCCTACACCGACTTCGCCAACCCCTCCCCCGCCATCACCATCACCACCTTCGTGTACGCCAACGCAAATCCCAGCCGCATCGCATTTCGCTCGGTCGGAATCCCCGGCTGGCTGTGGATACATGCGATCTTGCACCCCTTCTCTCGTGCCAGCTCCAGCCTTCGCACGATCAACGCCTGCTGAATCCCCCGCCGACGATACGGCTCGACCACGCTCGCCCCAAACAAACATGCGACCTCGCCCGCGCACTCCATGCCGCCGCCGCCCGCCGCGACGGTTTCTGCGCCGACCGTGAGCCGAGCCAGATAGGAATCGCTCCGCGGATGAGCAACGACCCGGCGCGATGTCTCGTCCATGACCTTCGGCAGCTCGTCTAGATCCGGATAGAACGGCCGTACGGACGCGTCGATGAACGCATCGACAACGGTCTTGTCCGATGGATCGACCCATTCCAGTTCGACGCCCTCAGGCCATCCGGTC
>JAJDDL010000468.1 GCA_029260335.1 Phycisphaerales bacterium
CGCGCGTGGCCCACTGATCCATCACCGGCTTCAATTCCGGCGGATTGGTCTCTAGCAAGGTGCGCTGTTTGCACGGGCCGACGATGTCGACGCCGCACGCGAACTTGTCGGGAGTAAACGTGAGCCCGACAAGCGTGGCGTACCCGCCGTAACTCCCGCCGCCGATCGCCACGCGCTCGGCGTCGGCGATGCCTTCGTCGACCATCCAATCGACCGCGTCGATCAGATCGTCGTGCATCTTGCCTGCCCATTCCATGTTCGCGGCGTTGATGAAGTTCTTGCCGAAGCCGGTCGAACCGCGGTAGTTCACGCTCAGCACGGCGTAGCCGCGATTGGCGAGCCATTGGTGGACACTGTTGTATCCCCAGCTATCGCGCGCCCAGGGTCCGCCGTGAACCCAGAGCATGGTCGGCAGCGCCTCGTTCGGACGGCCGTCGCCATCGGGGTCGGACCACGTCGGAAGCGTGAGATAACTCACGAGATCCAAGCCATCTCGGCTCTTGATGATCTGGGGATGCATCTTGGCGAGCGGCAACCCCTCCAGATCGGGGCGATTGCTGAACAGATACGATGCGGTCGGGCCGTTGCGGTCGTACAGGTAGTACTTCACAGGGCCATCGTCGCGGACGTAGGCGAGGGTCCAGTAGCGATCGTCTTGTGAACGGCTCGTGACGTTGACGTCGCCCTCGTCGAGCATGCCGATGAACCTTCCATCGGCCTCCATAGCCGGGTCCAAGATCGACCACTCGACGCGCGCGTGGTTGATCGCGACGGCCTGGGGTTCTTGAGTCCTGGGATCGACCGCGACGTTGCTCACATCGGCACGCGGGTCGGCGAAGATCGTCGTCTTTTCGCCTGTCAATGGATTGACCGCGACCAGCGCGGCCGTGTCACGGCCTCGGCTGTCGATCATGTAGAGCGTGTCGCCGGCGGTGTTAAAACCGATGGGACTTGTTGTGAGCATGTCCTCGCCGCTGATCTTCTGCCACGGCACGAAGCCGTTCTCGCCCTTGCGATAGATCTGGGTGCCCCCATCGGAGTTCATGCCAACGCTCAGGCGCACGTTGTATTCGTCATCGAGCAGAAAACCGAGATACGCGTCGTTCTGTTGGAGCATCTCCATCTCGCCCGAGACGATGTTCACGCGATAGACATCGTGAAACATCGGGTTGCGGCTGTTGAGCCCGATGACGATCTCGGTAGGGAATCGATCGGAAGTCTGGCTGATCTGCGCGGTGGGGCGCAACACCTTTCCGTCAGGGCCCTTCATGGGTTTGCCGTCGGGTCCGGGAACTATCTCGAACGGCGTGAGGTTTTTGTCCTCGCCGGTCGCGATGTTGACACTGTGCACTTGCCAGTTCTCGTCGCCTTCCAGATCCTGCAAGTAGATGATGTGCTGGCTGGTGTGCGCCCAGAAGTACTGGCGCACGCCGCGGCCCTTGTCGTTGGTGATCGCTCTTGCGTTGGTGGTATCGTCTACAGGCGCGATCCAGACATTCAGCACGCCATCCACCGGCGCGAGATAGCTGATGCGCCCACCATCGGGGCTGACCTGCAGTGCCGCCCGCTCGGGGTTCCCGAAGAACACATCGCGATCGATCAGCTCCGGCTGCGCGGCGGCGATGCCGACGACGCCGCCCATGCACACGCACGCGACCGTTATTCCTAGCTTCTTCTTTAGCTTCATAGCTCTCTACCCTTTCGAACGACCAATCACAGGTCGAGTGAGCGCACAAGCATCACCCGAATGCTTTGGTGACCCCTCCAGCGCTAACCAGACCCCCGAAACTCGGCCCCAGTGTCGAGACCAGACGCGCCACATCCCATGACAAATCCCTCTCCAAACCGGCGTTGAGGGGCGTCTGAACTGGTACACCGGGTCTAGGCATCGGTTGCGTCGCCCTCACCCGGCGCGACAGCATCGGCTCCGTTTCGGCTCACCCGCGCCACCGCGCGAGAGCCAATCACATAGAGCACCGCGATCAGAAGAATGCTCGAACCGGCGGCCGCTACCCAGTACCACCAGGGCTTGGGGATTGCGTCCTTGTCAAAGGCGCTGGTCTGGATTTCGCTCGCGAGGAACACCACGATGGCCGTCCGGGGCGCCATGCCGATCAACGTCCCCAGTGCGTACGGCACCCTCGGCACGCGCACCGACGAAAGCACGATGTTCGTGATCGCAAACGGCGAGTTGGGGGGCAAGCGAATCAGCGTGACCATGCCGAGCGTCTTGAAGAACCCCAGCTCATCGCCTACCAACGCGTCGCGGACCGCTCTCCACTTGGGATGCTGATCCAATAGGGTTATAACCCGATCCCCGGATGCACGCGTGCCCAGTTCGTACCCAATCAGGGAAGCCCCGAAGAAGCCAAGCATCGCCGCAGGCAAGCCCATCCAGAACCCAAAGGCCCACCCGCCGAGGACCGCTTGGGCGTACGTCGGCAACAGCGCGAAGCCGGCAAGGAGCATAAACGCCACGATGTAGAGCCCGACCCCGGCGATCTCGTGGCTCTTGAGCCAGGGACCAACGATCCCGAGCGAGCCAAGAAGCACAAACCCGTTGATCGCGGGCATGACGGCCGCGAACACGCCGAGCCAACCTGCCGGGCCGAGTTTGCGGAAGATGGTCCCGAAGGTCTCCGCGGGCTCATCGCTCCATTGTCGAACCTCATCGAGGCTGAGTTCCTTGCCACACTCCGGGCAGGCGTTGGTCTCCAGGCCCCGGAGTTGGTAGTCACAGCCGATGCATGCGACATCTCGCTGGGCGAGAAACTCCGCCAACTCCGCATCCGGTTCGCTCACCTCGGTCTGGGGCTGGGCATCCATGGCAACAAGCCTAGTGCCCGCGTGACTGGAGCGCCGTCGCCGATCGTCATACACTGGCTGTTCTTGACAACCCTGATCCCGCCGGGTGAGAGCCCGCCGCCGGAGGATTCGCCCATGCTCCCCAAGCCCCCACCCCGGGAGGCCTCACTCGGATTCCTGTACTTGCCGCCCTTTCGCGTGCAGGGCATCTCGGTCGCGGGCGAGCAGGTTGCCCTGCAGATCCCCGAACTGGATATCGGATTCGACATCGGATCGTGCCCTCGCGCCGCGCTGCCGAGCAAGTTCCTGGCTCTGAGCCATGGGCACATGGATCACACTGGGGCCCTCGCCTACTTCTGTTCGCAACGACGATTCCAGGGCATGGGAGTCGCGACGCTCGTGTGCGACAAACGCCTGGCGCCGGACGTGCACGCCATGATGGATGGCTTTTCCAACCTCGAGCGTCAGAAGACGCCCTATGAGCTGATCACGCTCGATGAGGGTGAGCAGATCGAGATCAAGAACAACACGTTCTTGCGCGGCTTTGCGGTCGAGCACACCGCGCCCTCGTTCGGCTACACGATCATCGAGAGGCGGACCAAGCTGCTCGAGGAGCTGGTCGGCATGCCCCAAGAGAAGCTCAGAGAACTCAAGAGCCGGGGCCAGGAGATCACGCGAGAGCTCTGGATCCCGCTGATCACGTATATCGCAGACACCGAGCCTGGCGCGCACCTGCTCACGCCGCAGGTGCGCCAGAGCAAGGTCGTGATCTGCGAATGCACATTCTTTGACGACGAGCACCGTGGGCGCGCCAAAATCGGCAAGCATTTGCACGTCGAGGATATCGCAGAGTGGATGGGTGTGCTCGAATGCGAGAACCTCGTGCTGCACCACATCTCGCGCCGCACGCACATGGGCGTTGCGCGCACGCGCTTGGATGAACTGCTCAAGCCCGAGGACGCAAAGCGGGTTCATCTTCTGATGGACTATCGCGCGAACAAGGCGCGCTACGAAGCGCAGTTGCAAGAAGCAGAAATGAACCAGAACGCCTAAAAAAACGCACTCTGCGTGCGTTCCGGCGAATCGTGTCTGATGCGACGTTGACACCTTGTATGATTGCGGATACGTTGTGTCGTGATCAAGGGTTCCGCCGGGTCGAGTGGGCTGTTCGACGAGCGGCAAGGCGGGCGTAGGTGGGTCTGAATTATCGAGATTGACGCTCGAGGGAACTGAGCGAATGAGCGACATCGATCGCCAGCTATGGGATCGGATGCAAGAGACCTTGCGCTCTGAGCATCCAGAAATTTGCCGGCAGTGGTTCGAAGAGATTGAGCCACTGGGCGTTGTCGGTGCAACCTGCCACCTGCGTGCGCAGAGCAGGATACACCGAGACTATCTTCGCAGGCAATGCGCCGGCGCCTTTGTCGATATCGCGCGCTCGGTCTCCGGACAGTTGCTGAGCGTGATGTTCCTCGGCCCGGGGGAGGATGTCCCCACCGCCAACGGCGTGCTCGCCCAATCAACCGTCCAGCCAGATGGCGAACCAGGCGCGGTCCCCGACACAGTCACACTCAATCCCGACAACTCGTTTGAGTCGTTCGTGCCGGGACCGGGCAATCGGTACGCTCACGCCGCGGCCCAAGCTGTAGCGGAGAACC
>JAJDDL010000469.1 GCA_029260335.1 Phycisphaerales bacterium
AGCCCCGGGCACTGCCTGCAGGACAAGGACGGTCCACAATCCGCTGCAAAAACGCTCCGACCGCATCCAACGTGTCCGCGGCGTTGAGCAACGCCAGGTTCTCGTCGACCACGCGTTCGCTGTAACGATCCAGGGCTTTGAGAAAGAGCTCGCGCTTATCGCCGAAGGTATCGTAGAGGCTGAAGCGGTTGATCCCCATGGCCTCGGTCAGGTGCTGGATGCTCGCGCCCTCGAAGCCATGCTCCCAAAAGACACCCATCGCCTTGTCGAGGGCCTCGTCGGGTTGGAAGGACTTGGGGCGTGCCATGCTCAGTAATGTAACGCAACTCTAGCCGAGTTCATTCCGCCAAGGCCGTTGCTCGCAGCGTCCGATACGTGTGCTAGGACAAGGCAACTACCGAGCAGAGCCCCTGCCCGGATCATCCCACTGCGTGAAGTTCCACACACGCACCGGCGAATCCGGCATCAGCTTTGCCGTCAACGCGATCTGCCCGGCGTGCCACGCAAAGCTCGTGATGACCCCGGCCCAAAGCGCCCGGGCCTCCATCTCGCCAAAGTCCGGATCGCGCACCATGCGTGAGAAATTTGCCTCGCTCATCGATTCCAACCGTTCCCGGCTCAGCGCCCGGACTTCTTCAAGATACCCAAACAGCCTGTCCTTGCTCGGCCGATCCGCGTCGGCCGCGTCGACCAACGCCACGCCCATCGGAAACCGCCCCGGCTCATCCAACAAGCACTGTCGCAACCAGTTGTCCTCCACTTCGCAGATATGCCAGAGCTGCCACCGAACACTCTTGCGCCCCTCGCCCGGCACCCAGTCCATCTGCTCCTCGCTCAACGGCTCGATATTCCGCAACATCATCGGCTTGCGAAACTCCAGCCCCGACCAAATGGAAAGACCCTCGGGTGTCATGGCATGCCCTCCTGCAATCAAACGCCCAGCATTCTGCACCGCCGAGCGAAGAACCATACGCTGATCGCGTGACAAGCCTGTACTCCGACGCGAGCGTCTACGACATTCTGCACACGCCCGGCACCGCCGCCGAGGTCGACGGCCTGCTCCGCATCGCCGCCCTCTATAGCAACAAGCAACAACTCACCATCCTCGAACCCGCCTGCGGCAGCGGCAGATACCTCCGCGTGCTCGCCAACCGAGGACACCGCGCCCTGGGCTTCGACCTCGACCAAGGCATGGTCGATTACGCAAACGCCCGTCTGGACAAGGGCGGACTCACAGCCCTCGCCCGCGTGCTCAAGCTCAAAATGGAAGACTTCGCGACAGACCTCCCCCGCGGCTGGCAGCAGTTCGACTTTGCGTTCAACCCGATCAACACCATCCGCCACCTCGAATCCGACGAGTCCATGCTCGCCCATCTCCGTGAGGTCCGGAGCGTGCTTCGAAAGGGCGGGGTCTATCTCGTCGGCCTAAGCCTCTCGGCCCCGCCGTATGAACAGCCAAGCGAGGACATCTGGGAAGGCACCCGCGGCGGATGCCACGTCAAGCAACTCGTGAGCTACCTCCCACCGGAGTCGCCCAGAGTTCGCAAAGAACAAGTGCTGAGCCACCTGACAATCACCACGCCCACCGGCACGCGATACGCCGACTCGACCTACTGGCTCCGGACCTACACCCTCCGCCAATGGCGCACACTCGTGAAGACCAGCGGCATGGAACTCACCGACACATTCGACGAGACCGGCGAACAGACAAAGCCGGCCGAGCCTGGGTATTGCCTCTTCGCCCTCCGCCCGATCTAGCCGTGCTTTCCAACGCCGAGTGATCTCAGTATCATCTGCCCATGCCGAGCAAAGCCAAGACCGTCAAGCAGTACCTCAACGACCTGCCCGCCGACCGCCGCGAGGCCCTCGAAGCCGTGCGCAAGGTCATCCTCGAGAATTTAGGCGAGGGCTTCGAAGAGGGTATCCAATACGGCATGATCGGCTACTTCGTGCCGCACTCGGTCTATCCCCCAGGCTATCACTGCGACAAGACCCAGCCGCTCCCCTTCGCGAGCATCGCCGCCCAGAAGAACCACATGGCGATCTACCTGTTCTGCATCTATTGCGAGCCGATCACCGTCGAGTGGTTCCAGGAATCCTGGGCCAAGGAAAAGGCCAAGGGCAACGCCGGCAAGCTCGACATGGGCAAGAGCTGCGTGCGGTTCAAGAAGATCGAAGACGTGCCGTTGAACGTGGTGGGCAAGACAATCAAGCGGATGCCAGTCAAGAAGTTCGTCTCGTTCTACGAGGGAAGCTTCGGACCCAGCGCAAAGACGAGCAAGAAGGCTGCTACGAAGAAGACCGCCTCGAAAAAGACAAAGAAGAAGACGATCAAGAAAGCCGCGGCGAAGAAAACGACGAAGAAGTCAAGCCCACGAGTCACGAAGAAAACGGCCGCCAAGAAGGCAGCCGGGAAGAAAGCAGCGGGCAGGAAGCGGGTCGCGAAACGCTGACAAGCGTGCGAGCGCGTCGTCGCTAGTCGCAACCATCCGAGAACAGATCGAGATACCCAAAGAAATCGTCGGCGTCGATGACTCCGTCGCCGTTGATATCCGCTCGGGCATCCCCGCCCGCAAAGAGCCCGAGGTATCGGAAGAAGTCATCGGAATCGACCCCGCCATCACCATCGAGATCCGCCGCGCACAGCGGAATCAGCGCAAACGCGTGGCCCAACGCACCAAACCGTTGTCCCCCGCCGACAATGATGCCGCCCTCGCTGAGGTCAAACGGAATGATCAGTCGATCCCAGCCCAGATTCTTGGCCCCAGGCACAAGGTCGATCAACTCGTGATACTCGCCCTGAGCATCGATGAGAAAGCCGCGGCTGCTGTCGTTGAGATCGTCCAGATCATTGACAACGCCGACGATTACGCCCGACCCGTTGATCGCCGTCGCGATGCCTTGCGGCCTGCCAAACAGCCCCGCAAGCAACTGCCGAGGCTCCAGATCTTCCCAGACCGTCGCAACCTCCGGCTGAGAGATATCGAACTGCGCCTCGCCCACGACGATGCCTGATTCGTTGATATCCCAAGCACGGCTTACAACGCCGGTAATCGACGGATGGTCATGCAAGTTGTGCAACTCACCGTTATCGAGCAGGAAGGCCTTGGCCTGACCGATCCGCGTCGAGC
>JAJDDL010000470.1 GCA_029260335.1 Phycisphaerales bacterium
CGATCACCTCGCCGAGCCACGAACGATCGACGAGCTCATGGCGTTATCGGGCCTGGCCGCGCACGAACTGCGTTCGATCCTGACCATTCTCGAGATCCAGGGCCGGGTGTTGCGAGTCGGGCCACGATTTGAACGCCGCCACTAGGGCCTGTGGGCCAAGGAGGACGGTTTTTGACCGGTTCTTTGTGTGGGGCTTGATTGGCCTATCGATTCCCGAACTTTTTTCGCAAGCGGAACTAGCCTTGCGGTCGAAGAGGTAGTAAGATGTTTGGAGTCAGCCAGGGTTTCTGGCTGGATGTCCGAGGCCGGGTCGATGCGCTTTGAGAACGCTTTTCAGCACGCCAAGTAGCAGTTTCATCAAGCGTGTTGCAAAGGAAGCGGATCGGTCAGGTCTTTGGTGAGGCAGAGCCGGAGGCTCGCGCACACAGGTGTCGGCAAATGTCGGCACCGCATGGCATGGAAGGTTCCTGGAAGGGGCCTTGGCAGCCGGTTGCGGGTGAACGATGAGCTTGCTCAGGAAGGTCTGGCAACGGGACGGGAAAGCCTCAGATCGGGGATCGTTGCTTCGCCTTGGCCCGGGCGGGGACTTTGTCCTCGACTACGAGCCGAACGCATCCGGTCGACTCGCGATCGTGGACCCGCCATCTACTCCGCCATCTGCCCCGCGATCAGTTGGATCGCGAACAGTCGCAAGCACGCAGCAGAAACTCACCGGCTTAGACCCACTCACCCTGGGCATGTTGGAAGGAAGCGGAACCTGGCTCAGCGAGCAGATCAACTCGCTCTTGTGTGTGCTGGGTTCGAACAAGCACGCCGACACCCCACCAATGGTGCGGGCCTGTGGGCTGGCAAGTCTGGAAAGCCCGAGCGAGAGCTCGGGCAAGCCGAGCGATCCGCTCGGCGCTTCAAGCGGCGATATGTCGCAGAAGGGATCTAGTCATGAATCTCACTCCCAAGCAACTGCGAATCCTGAAGCTAATCCGGGATTGGCGAGTTCGCCATGGCTATTCCCCAACGATGCAGGAACTCGCCGACGAAATCGGCGTCAGCAAGGTCACCGTCTTCGAGCACGTCGAGGCGCTCATCAAGAAGGGCGCGCTCGTTCGCGAGGCGAACAAGGCTCGCTCTTTATCGATTGCTGATGGCATCGCCGTTCCCGATGAGGCAAGGCCGCTGCGCTTCCCGCTCGTCGGCCGCATCGCTGCTGGCGTGCCCATCGAAAAGGTCGCCGATTCCGAGGAGATCGACCTGGGCGACGTGCTCGGCGCGAACTCCGAATCCGCGGGCTCGACCTTCGCATTGCGTGTAGAGGGCGATTCGATGCGCGACGAAGGTATCCTCGAAGGCGATTACGTCCTCGTCGAACGCACCCAGGTCGCAAGCAACGGCGACCGAGTCGTCGCCCTGCTCCCCGACGGCTCCACCACCCTCAAGAGCTTCTACAAAGAAGCCGACCACATCCGGCTCCAACCCGCCAACCCCGACTTCGACCCCATCCGCGTCAAGTTCGTCCAGGTCCAGGGCATCGTCAAGGGCGTCGTCCGCAAGTACTAGACACTGACCGCACGAATCAAACCACCTGGCAATCCGGGAGCCCGGCGCTCAAGAGCCCGTAGCGCAAGCGAGGGAAGACTACATCAAGTGCGCATCGGCTCCAGACTCCTTGGGGGGCCTCGGCCGCAGGACGGCGCTCGAAGAGGTCGAGCTCCGCGCGGGTCTTCGTCCCAAGATCCGATGACCAATCGCCCCTCGCCAGTCTCGCAAGCTGCTCCGCAGCACCGAGCGACCGCTACCTTGTTGATTGAACACGGCGTTCCGCTGTCAGTCTTGCATGAACCGCGCAAGCTCGCCACACTGTGGCCATGACCGAACCGAAGGACGTAGTCCCCATCTCCCGCCGCAAGATCCGTGGCCCCCTCGATCTCATCGAGTTCATGGGAAACAAGCTCCCCGACCCGGCGGTGCTCTTTCTATCGGGCGCGATTATCGTGGTTCTCGCGAGCCATTTCGCCGCGCCGAGCCTGCCTGACGGGTTCGAGGTCCGATGGAGCGATGTCGGAAACCGCGCCGGCGGCGTGGATGAGCATCTCGGGACCGTCGGGCGGGTCTCGGTCGATGCCGAGGGCAACGAGTCGTTTACGCCCGGCGCGTTCCAGGTCGTGGAAAACGGCGAGGGCCTTGCGGCGCACTTAGTCCTGCAAGACGGCGAGGTTGTCTCCGACGACGACGGTTCGCCGATGGACTTCGCGGATCGCGGCTGGGCCGTCTTCCAGAAGACGCCGACGGAGGTCGAGAATCCGGATACCGGCGAGTCCGAACTCGTGCTCAAACCCAACGGCAACGTCATGTTCGCGCGATCACTTATGTCCAGCGATGGGCTGTACTGGATCCTGAGCAGCATGGAGGCGAACTTCCTGGGGTTCGCGCCGCTAGGGGTCGTGCTCCTGGGCATGCTCGGGATCGGTCCGATGGAGAGAGTCGGCCTCATCGGCGCAGTCCTGCGCGTGAGCCTGAAGGTCGTCCCGGGCGCGCTGCTGACTCCCGCGATGGTTTTCTTGGGCGTGATGAGCAGCCTGGGCTCCGACGCCGGGTATGTTGTCTTGCCGCCTCTCGCCGCCGCCGCCTACCTCGCGGCGGGCCGTTCCCCGCTCGCCGGCATCGCCGCGGTATTTGCTGGCGTCAGCGCCGGCTTCAACGCAAACCTGCTGATCACGAGCCTCGAGCCGTTGATGGCCGAACTGACCCAATCCGCCGCGCAGCAGGTCGATCCGGAGCGTCAGGTCGCCGCCACCGCCAGCTGGTACTTCATGGCCGCGAGTACGTTCGTTGTCACGTTCCTCGGCTGGGCGACGACCGCGGTCTTCGTCGAAAAACGACTGACCAAGAAAGCCCCCGAAGACGGCGGCCCCGACCTCGCAAGAGCCGAGCAAGAGGCGGGCAACAACAAGCTTGCGGCCGAAGAGGTCAAGGGTTTGATCTGGAGCGGGATCGTGTTTGCCCTTGGCCTGGCCGTGACGTTCGCGCTCGTGTTCTGGGAAGGATCTCCCTTGCACGGAAACGACGGGATCTTCCCGCGCTGGGTCGCCGTCATTGTGCCAATCATGTTCATGCTGACGATCTTGCCCGCGATGGTCTACGGCAAGATCACCGGCGTGATCAAAGACAGCAAGGACGCCGCAAAGACGATGATGGACGCGATGGCTGGCATGGCGCCCATCATCGTGCTCGCCTTCTTTGCCGGCCAGTTCGTGGCGTACTTCGCCGAGTGCAATCTTGGCGCAATGCTCGCGTTCACCGGCGGCGAGTGGCTCTTCGAGCAACGCCTGCCGGGGCTCATGCTCATCGTCGCGTTCATCGCCGTGACGATGGTGTTCAATCTCTTCGTTGGCTCCATGAGCGCCAAGTACGCGCTGTTCGCGCCGATCTTCGTGCCGATGTTCATGCTCATCGGGATCCGCCCCGAGCTGACGATGGTCGCCTATCGCATCGGTGACTCGGCGACAAACATCATCACGCCGTTGAACGCGTACCTGGTCATCGTGCTTGTCTTCATGCAGCGGTACGCGCCGAAGGCCGGCATGGGCACGCTCGTCGCCATGATGCTGCCCTACACCGTCGTGTTCGGCATCGTCTGGACACTGTTCCTGGTCCTCTGGGTAGCCCTTGGAATTCCCCTTGGCCCAGGCGATCTTGGGACCGCATTCGCGGCCTCCCCGTAGGCCGACGTGCGGCATTGTGAACGTCATCACGCGAATCCACACTTTTGGGGGGATGGCCTCGGCCGCGCGGTCGAGTTTCCCGCCTCGCGTTTTCGCAATCTGACAGATGCAAGGGAAGGTCCATGTATGCTGGATTCGATGATGCCGCGCATCTGAGACTCTGAACCCCTGGAGCCAGACCATGACACTCGCAAGATCGCTTGCCCTCGCCGTCGTCTCCGCCGCGACATTCGCCCATGCCGACCCCGGCGACCCGCGCAAGATCGACTTCACCCTCCCCGCACGCGATGCGTTCGATCAGGCCGTCGCCGAGAATCGCCTGCTCTTTATCAAACCCATCTACGGCGGGGTCGACCAGGCCGGCTACGCCGACTACCGCGCCGGCAGCTGGTGACCGGCCGGTGACGCGCTGCGGGGCGTAGCGCTTGTGCATGAAAGTCTCGTCGGCGTGCTCAACCGCCGATTCGTCAACTGCTATTTCAACTCCTTCAACGGTCCGGGCGCGGATCCGACCGCGCTAGAGCTGTTCAAAGAACTCGAGATCGATCCCAAGTCTCTGCGCTACGGCGCGATCATCACGCCCGAGGGCGAGTTCGTCAACTCGTTCGGCTTTTCTCAGGACGAGTTCTATCGCAAGATCGTCAGTGCGCTCGAAGCGAACCCCGAGCTCGCCAAACTCACCGAGCAAGAAGAGGCCATCATCGAGCGCGCAAAGAGGCGCGTCAACATCGAGTCATTGCTCGCAGGAGCGCAGGTGCACTTGGAGCTGCTCGATTTCGACGCCGCGGAAGAAATCTGCAATCGCTTTCTCAGATCCGCTGGCGGAGACGGCGAGCAGCAGGCCCGGATGCAAGCCATGCTGGGCCACATCCAACTTCTGGATCTTCGCAAGGATCGGCGGAGCGAGGCCCGCGATATCCTCAGCAATATCAAGCTCGACTACGTTCCCCCCATTGCCCAAGACATCGCAGACGACATCGCAATCGACCTCATCGCATGCGACGTGAGCATCGCGCCCTCGCGAGCCTTCTACGGCGGGTGGCAGATGGACGAAGCCGTCGCCGAGCAACACGCCCAGACAATCGAACTCTGGCTCGAACGCGACCCAAACAGCAATCGCCGAGGCGAGATGCTCTTCTACCTGGGCCTTGCGCGACTTGCGATGGCCGACCAAGCGGGCGCGAACAAGGCCTGGCGCCGCCACGCGGATGAACTGCCCGAGGATCGCTTCGCGATGCTCAGCCGCCTGCATCATTCTGAATACGTCTTCAGCCCGACCGGCAAGAACAAAGTGATCCGCTCGGGGGGCCGCAACATGATCGTCGATACGCGATCGAATGCCAAACCCGCGGACGCCAAGCCCATCCAGGCCTCCGATCCCAAGCTCGCCGAACTGCTCAATCGCATTGCCGCCATGGGAGGCTCTCTGGAAATCCGAGGCGACAGGGTTTTCGTCGATGGCAAGGAACTGAGTGAAGAGGACTCCAAGCTCCTCATCAAGGGACTCTTCTCCGGCGACGGCGGCAAGATCAAAATCGACTCCAAGCCCAAGAAGGACGACTAGGTCCGTCAGGGCTGGCAATCACCCCGGTGCCACTGGTGGCCCGGTGCCACTGGTGGCTTGCCCACCAGTGCTGATTCGCAATGACGTTGCACTGGCAGACAAGCTGCCAGTGGCACGGGTCACCACGATGCCCGCACCAAGGCACGCTACCATGGGGCTCGCAGAAAGCCCCAGGGATGGACCGCATGCAGATCCGCCAAATCCTCCTCGCGACCTCTTTGCTGGCCCTCTTCGCGGCCGGACATGCTCATGCCCAAGAAACCACTCTCGAACTGGGTGACGACGGCGCATGGGTCGAGACCGATCGCCCCGAACCCGGCACCATCGAGTATCGCCTGAGCGAGATCCGCCGCGAACTCGCCCAGGATCGCCCCGACCGGGCCCGCTCGCTCGCCGAGCGGCTGGTCAACGACCTCGACGAGACCAATCCCTGGTATCCCTCGGCTCGGCTGATCTTCGCCGACGCCAAGGCCGCCAACGGCCGCGAGTTTCGCGCCCTGTTCGACTACGAAGAAGTAATCTCCCGCTTCCCGGCAACGCCCGAGTATCGCATCGCGGTCGAACGAGAACTCGAGATCGCGATCGACTACGCTCGCGGCCGCAAGCGACGCGTATTCTGGGGCCTGTTTCGCATCGGCTCAGCAACAAGCCTCGCCGAGGAACTGCTCATCCGTGTGCAGGAGCGATTGCCAGGATCCAGCGCCGCTGAGCGTGCGGGCATCGAACTCGCGGATTTCTACTTCCGCGATCGCGACATGCACATGGCCGCCGAGGCGTACGAGATGTTCATGACGCTCTATCCCGAAAGTGTGCATCGCAAGCGCGCAATGCAACGCCGAATCCTCGCGAACATCGCGCGATTCAAGGGACCGCGTTACGACGCCTCGGGCTTGATCGAAGCAGAGGCGCTGATCGACGAGTTCAAAGGCCGGTTTCCGCTGGAGGCCGAGGAGACAGGCGTCAATGACGCATTGCTCGCTCGCCTCGATGAATCCCGCGGTGCCCAACTGCTCGAGAACGCCCAGTGGTATCTCCGCCGGGGCGACGACGTTTCGGGCAAATACACCCTGCGTCGGCTCATTGCCGCGCATCCCCGCTCAGTCGCCGCGGTTCGCGCCCGGACCATCATGGAACAGAACGGTTGGCAATCAGCGCCGATCGTCGAGCAAACACCGATCGGGCCCATCGCCGAACCTCCAACCGAGGAACAAAGCGGGGACGGCTCATGAGCGGCGTCCGATCCCTACTCGCACTCGTGGCTTGTGCAATAACGCTCACCGGCTGTGCGGGCTACCGCTTCGAATCGACCCATGACCAAGGCATCCGCACTGTCTCGGTCGAAATCTTCGAGAATCGCACGGACGATCCCGGCATCGAACTCGCGCTAACCGAGGCGATCATCAAAGAGATCCAATCCAACACGCCCTGGAGGGTTGCCGACGACACCGTCGCCGACACCCGACTGAGCGGCAAAATCACCCGCGCGGGTTTTCGCAACCTCAGCCGCACCCGGGGGATCGGCCTCGCCCAAGAGGTCAAGTTCGAGCTCTCTGTCGATTTCGATTGGAAGGACAGCCACACCGGCGAGTTGCTCGCAGGCCGCAGGTCCTTTGACTCCATGGCGACCTTTGTGCCTACCCGCGGTATCGACGAACGCATCGATATCGGCGAGCTCGGCGCGATGCAAAAAATCGCCGCCAGAATCGTCGATGAGATGCGAGCAGACTGGTAAGGCCTTTGTCGGGCCCTCGTCAGGTCGAATCACAGGCGAATCGTCCCTACCGTTTTGTGCAACGGCTCCCATGATCGATCGGGATTCGTCCGATCATATGGGAAACGACCCGAGGACCGCATGAGCGAATCTGAGCCCCCCCAGCAGAACGTGAACAAGCCCGAGCAAGGCAAGCCACCGGCGCAGCAGCCCAGCCGCGGCATCTTCGGCATCGTCCTGGTCATCCTCCTGGTGATCCTGGCGATGATGCTCATCAACTCGCCCAATACCGGCAATCGCATCACCCTCAAACAGTTCGAGACGATGTGGATCAACGGCGAGATCGAGACCAACTCCGTCATCGTGCGATCCACCGGCGTGACCGCGACCCAAAAGCCCGAGGCCGACGGCAAGGAGCGCAAGGTCATCGTCGAGTTCAACGCGGCCAATGCCGAGGTCGTCACCAAGCGGATCGACGACATCACAGGGAGCGACTACACCTCCAAGGCCCCGAGCCAATGGATGCCCTTCATCCTCACCTTCGGCCCGCTCATCCTCATCATCGGCCTGCTCTGGTTCTTCATCGCCCGCGGCATGCGCAACGCAGCCTCCGGCGGGGGCATGCTCGGCAACTTCGGCAAGAGCAAGCACCGCACCTTCAACAAAGAGATGACCGGCATCACCTTCTCCGATGTCGCAGGCGTAGACGAGGCGAAAGAGGAAGTCAGCGAGATCATCGAGTTCCTCAAGAGCCCCAAGAAGTTCACACGCCTCGGCGGACGCATCCCAAGAGGTGTGCTCCTCACCGGGCCCCCCGGCTGCGGCAAGACCTTGCTCGCAAAGGCCATCGCCGGCGAGGCCGACGTCCCGTTCTTCAGTATCTCCGGCTCAGACTTCGTCGAGATGTTCGTCGGCGTCGGTGCCAGCCGCGTGCGCGACCTATTCAAGCAAGCCAAGGAAAACGCCCCGGCCATCATCTTCCTCGATGAGATCGACGCCGTCGGTCGCAAGCGCGGCAGCGGCTTCACCACCGGCGGCCACGACGAGCGCGAGCAGACACTCAACGCCATCCTTGTCGAGATGGACGGGTTCAACCCCGCCGACGGCGTCATCGTCGTCGCCGCGACCAATCGCCCCGACGTCTTGGACCCCGCGCTCATCCGCCCGGGCCGCTTCGATCGCCAGATCACCGTGCCCCCGCCGGACGTCAAGGGCCGCCTGCAGATCCTGCAGGTGCACGCCAAGAAGGTAAAGCTCGGCCCCGATGTCGATTTTGAACGTCTTGCGAAGATGACGCCCATGTTCAGCGGTGCCGATCTCGCCGCGATCATCAACGAGGCGGCTATCAGCGCGACGCTCCAGAACAAGGACTTCGTCGAGCAGGAAGATATGGAAGAGGCACGCGACAAGGTCCGCTTCGGGCGTGCCAAGAAGAGCCGCGTGCGCGAGGTCGAAGAGAACAAGCTCACCGCGTACCACGAGGCAGGCCACGCCGTGCTCCAGGCAACGCTCGAGCACGCCGATCCGCTGCACAAGGTCACGATCATCGCCCGAGGCGATGCCGGCGGCGCGACATTCAGCCTCCCCGAGAAGGATCGCATGACCTACAGCCGCAAGTGGATCCACGCGACCATGCGCGTGCTCTGCGGCGGCCGGATCGCGGAAGAAAAAGCCATGGGTGATGCCTCGAGCGGAGCCTCCATGGATATCTCCCAGGTGACCGACATGGCCCGGCTCATGGTCCTGCACTGGGGCATGAGCGAGAAGCTCGGCTTTGTCCGTTACGCGGGCGATGACAGCCGCGAATCGTTCATCCCCGACAAGGATTATTCCGACGAGACCGCGCGCGTTATCGATGAGGAAATCAAGCGCATCATCGACGAGGCATACGCCGATTCCGGTCGTTTGCTCGAAGCGAACTGGGATGCGGTCGAACGCGTTGCCGCCGCGCTGTTGAAGTACGAGACGCTCAGCGGCGACGAGGTCAAGAGAATCTTCGACGGCGAAGAACTCGCCAAGCCCACCGTCTCGGACCTGCTCGCCGAGGAAGCCCGGCGCACAAACAAGACCGAAGCCCCCGGCGGCGAGACCGACCGCGTCCCCAAGCATCCGCCGGCGGGCTCCGACGGCGAGGGTGATCTTCCTCCGGGGCTTGCTAGCCCGGCATAACCGGAGTTTCGATTGCGTTGGCGCAGCACAGGGTGCACCGGGGGAATGTCCGTTTCTCCATTCGCGAGCTGGGCATAGACCCAAGGTGAGTGAGAGCGTGTCCATCGCTCAATGGATGTTCCCTCGCTCCGATTCTCTGGGGTGCATGTATCGCGTTTCTGCGATCACATCCACGACCTTAGAGAGCGATGGCGGGCCGTACTGCATTGACATTGCGGGGGTATTTCTGTATTCTCGTCCTTCCGGAGAGGACTGTGGAATGAGTGCGCCCAAAACACAACCAGGAACTCAGTCCAAAGCACAGACCCTGCAAGAGCCAAAGCCCAAGATCGATGCAAAGTCCGAGCGAGAGCGGATCTCACAGGAGATTGATGGACGTGCTCGGGGTGTGCGGCATCTGCTCCGCGTAGTGTTCTTGCCACTGATAGTTTTTCGCAAACGCATCCTTGCCAATAGCGCATGGCAGTTCGAGATATTTGCGGGCGTTCTGCTCGCGGGCGTCGCGGCTACAGGCGCACTCGTCGCTCACCTGTACCACAGCCGTCAATACTCACTTGAAAGTCGTCGATACGAGTTTGAGGTCATGCGTGACCGACGCGACGCGATGATCGAGTTTGCGCGGGAGATTCCTCGGCAACAGGTGCTGCTCGCACGGCTCACCAACCAGCGACTGTGGATGGAGAGTGTTAGCCGAGAATCGAGTGGCCTGCTCGCCGGATTCTTCGGTGGCGCGCCGGAGTACTGGGATGGCCGGTCATTCGATCAGGTCGCGAGCGATTCGAAGGAGGATCTGCTCGAATGGAGCCGGACCCCTTCGTTTACTTCCGTTTGTTACGTCGCAATCGTGACGTTCAACGATGCCGCGTTTGGCCAGCAGAGCCACGAGTTCGTCCTTGATCCTTCGTTGGAGATTCGTCGCACCGACAATCTGCTGGAGAGCATCGGTAATTTATCGTTGCGAGAGTATGCAGAGCACGTCGAGAGTCTGAGTCAGATCATACTTGAAATGGAGGGCACGCTGGTATGCGAGGAAGATCCAATCCGATTTGAGAGAATCAGAACCAAACTCGATGACGGCATTCGCTGGTTCAACCATGCGGAGAGGCATGAGTCGCTTGAGTCGCCTCAGTATTCACGTGAAGACGCGATTACATGGGCGATTGCAAACCTCGTCGATGCCTATGATTTTGCGATAAACGCGGCCTATGAGCGTGCGTTACGGATTATGAGTAACCGCCTCGGGCAAACCCCAGGATGATAGAGCAGAGGGCAAAGCATGAGCAAGAATAAGTCTTTGGGCGGGTCTGTGTGCTTCTTTGTTATTGCGGCAGCGGTGCTACTCGGCGGATGTGGCAACAAGTACGGCGGTAGGGGGCCAGCAAACGGGCCAACTCCACCTCCACCGCCTCCCGAGACGCTCACAGAGGCTGATGAGAACCAAACTCCGCCGCCCGCGGACGACGATTAGAACAGGTCCTCAAGCACCTTCTGGAGCGTGTTGTCGCCATCTTGCAGATTCTGTTGCTGGCTCTTGCGCCGTTCTTCAATCAGATATCGCAGATTGAACTCCGCCTCGGGTCTCGAAAGAAGAAAACCAACCTTCTCATTGAACTCCTTGCCGCTCATGGAAACGCGGCCCTTGGACTGCCAAGGGTCAAGAAGCTCAACCTCTGAGATTGCGTAGAGGCGCGAGAGCTTCGCTCGCTGCGACCAAGGGTCCTCAGCTGACTCACTCCCTTGGGCATACGTGAGCCAGTGCTTGTTGACCTCGTGATAGGTTGCCCCGTCCAACACGTAGACGTGCCCATACTCCTGGCCATCGGGCGCGGTTTCGTCGATGCCCACGACGACCGCATGCCCGTTCGATAGCCATGCGAGCACATCCTCGGTCCGCACAGCCGCTCGTGGCGACGCGAACAACTTGAGTGAAGTATCGCGAAGATAGTCCTCAGCGAGCTCCGGATGCAGCGCGAAGATGACTTGCGACGGCCGGGCCGCTCGCCCGGATTTCTCGCTCTGGTTCACGTACCTCGCCGCCAGCTGCTCCTGCGTAAATGCGCGGCCTTCATGCCGGTGAATCATCTCTGCCGCCGCGGCCCAGCAAATGTCGATATCGCTCTGCGAGACGTACGCGTCCTCCAGGCCGGTGACACGAACGCGAAATGTGTTGGTGCCTAATGCTTCAACCTGTGCACGACCCTGAGCCGGAATCTGATTCCCAGAAACTCGATTAATCGAGTCCTTCTCTCTTCCGTCAACCTGCGGATCACTGAACGCGATGATCGCATCGCCAGCGGTGCATCCACTCATCGCGAGGATCACGCCAGCCGACAAACTCGCACATCCAATCACCCAGCTTCTCATACCTATACCCCCAAGATCAGTACTAGACTGGGGAATAGTACTTTTCTTCGGCGGTCCTGTCAATGAACCAAGCGCGTGCGATCAACCATCGTTGTCGACACTTCCTGTTTCGATGCAACCGCCCACCGAGTCCCTTGGCGATGGTGGCCTGC
>JAJDDL010000048.1 GCA_029260335.1 Phycisphaerales bacterium
TTCAAAAACTAGGCGATACCGACCATTTGTGACCAGTATGCTCCTCATATGGAGTGAACGGGTCAACGAGGCCCGTCGAGATGAGACAACGATGGGAACAGACATGAAGCAGGTACTTGTGTGTGCCGGACTGGCGATAGCAGCCCAGGCGAATGCCGACGTGACGATTGATGTCGTGGAAAGCGGCGGAAACGTTGAAGTAACTCTATCCGGAAATCTGGACACCGCTTCATTGGGAACGCTGGGTGGAAACTCAGGCGGATTCAACGGGTATCAGGCCGTTGGTGGCAATATTGCCATGAATAGCAACAACAGCGAGTGGTACAACGTTGATGTTCAGTGGACGCCTTTTGGCCCCGGTGCCTTTGGTAACTGGGATGTCTCGGGCGGAGATCCGTTCCACATGTTCTCGAACCCGGCCCTCGGCATTCCGGTGGGATATGTCTCCGGCACAGCAATGTCCGCTACGGCCAGCAAGCTCAACTCGTCATTCGCCGCGCTCGGGTTTGATGTGGGGTCATACGTGACCACGCTTACCGGACCCAGCGGCGTCACCGACACCGTGACGGTCAACATCGGCATCCCCACACCGGCCAGCGTCGCGCTGCTCGGCCTTGCCGGCGTTGTTGGTACGCGTCGTCGTCGCTGATCGCAGCTGACATTCAGCAGAATCCACAGGATTCAATCGCCGCCGCCCGTTCGCGGGCGGCGGTGTTCTTTTGGTGTTGCTATTGGCAGCTATGCGCGAGCGAGCACGCCGCCTGCGCGACGCATCGCAACCAACCGGCCTTGCAGATTGCGGCCGGGACAAAGCGTCGGACGAATCTCTTGATGCGTGTAGACCGAGCGAAGCGGCACCTTGTATTGGCTCATCTGTGATCCGACGAACTGCTGGAGCGATGCGAGGGCCTTGGCCGTTGGGGATTGCTCCTCAAAGTTGCCAAGGACCATGATGCCCAGGTTCTGCTCGTTGTTGTACTTCACGTGCGCACCCTGGAGTGCGATTGGGCGGGCCTGGTGGACGCGACCGGCGGGGTCGATCACGTAGTGATAGCCGATATCCGCCCAGCCTCGCGAGAGGTGGAACTTGCGGATCTGGTCCAGCCGTTGGCGCACGTCCCGGCTGCTGGTCGAAGAGAACGGTGTGCTTCCCTCGTGGTGGATGGTAATTCGTGTGACCCGTTGCATCGGGTCCGCCAGGGCGATGATCGGCTTGGCATTGGTCCAGCTATCGCGTGCGACGACGCCCTTAGGGAGTATTCCGCCCAAGGTTTCTGCGCTGTGGTTGCGATTGCGCCAATCGGCCAAGGCTTCCTGGGCAGCAGAGCCTGAGTTGTTGTTGGCGGTAGAAGAGGGCGGCGTGTCAACGCCGGGGATCGGATCGCCGATGCCGCCCAAGGCAGGGGTTTGGGTTTTTCCGGCACATGCGCCGAGACTGGTGGCGCCGATCACGATGCCGAGGGCTCGGATCGCGTCGCGCCGGCTTAGATGGGGTGGGGTGTTCTCCATGGGTCCATCCATCGTCATCTTGTCCCCGATCGCTTGCGTGCGTGAAGGGTGTATCGTCAATCGTATCAGAATAAGCGGGTCGCCGATGGAGTCGTCAGGATGAAGCAGGGCAGCATTGGAAGTTTGGTGTATGGCATTGGGGCGGGCGCAGCCGCGCTCACAACGACCGCAGGCGGGGCGTTGCCGCCTTTGCCGCCCGTTGATGAGGTGATAGCTGAGACGGCTTCGGTGCTTGCCTCGCCACAGGCCGAGGTGCTGCATGACCCTGGTGAAAGTCAGGCTGAGGTTGAGGCGGTCGAAGCGCCGGTGGAGACCAGTTTCTGGAGCGGCTGGGTCCGGCGCGTGGAACTCGGAGCGTCGGGCACCGAAGGCAACACGCAATCGGGCAGTTTTAGGAGCACCCTTCGGGCGACCAAGAAAGAAGGTCTGAATGAGTTGCTCGTGGATGGGACATATTCGTTCGCAACGCGGGACTCAGAGACCACTCAGGATCGGTTTTACGCAAACGGTCGGTATGACCGGCTCATGATCGATTCACGCTGGCGCTACTTTGGTACCGGGAGCTATGAGTCAGATCGGTTCCGCGATTGGGATCACCGTTGGACCTCCGGCGGCGGGTTCGGCTATCAAGCGATCAAGGACGAGCAGACGAGCCTGCTCGCGCGAGGCGGGATGAGCCTGGCTCAGGATATCGGTGGGATTTCCGACAACGTCCGGACCGAGGCGATCCTCGGCATGGATGTCTCGCACCAGATCGACGAGCGACAGAAGATCATCGGGTCGATCGATTTCCTGCCCAATGTCTCGGATTTCGACGAGTATCGCGTCAATGCGCGGGCCGGGTGGGAGTTCCTGATCGATCCGGAGTCGAACCTGAGCCTGCGGCTGGGTGGCGAGGAGCGGTACGACGCGACCGCAGCGGGCGGCTCCAAGCGCAACGACCTGAGTTATTACGCGGTCATCGCTGTCGAGTTCTGAGCGGAGCGTGAACTCCGGATAGTCTTCGAGCATGTCAGGCGGCCCGACGATCATCGCGTGGCTGGATGGAGACCAGGCGGAGTTTGTGCGCGCGATCGTGGAGCGGCTGGAAGGCCAACTCGTCGGGATCGGCTCGAGCGATCCTCGGCGAGCCGCAGAACTGGCGCAGAATCTGAGTACGACGGTACTCCATGACCTGCGAGGCGCCCTTGCGAGTGAGTCATCCGACGTGTTTTTGCACACTTCAGCGAGTGGGCTTGGCGTTGCGCAGACCCAGGCGGATCTCAACGCCTTGCTCGAGGCCAAGGCGCGGGGGGTTCGGGTGGTCTCGTTGGTGCCGTTGCCGGCATCTGCGATCGAGTTGTACGCGGCGGGCTGGTTGAACGCTCCCCAAGGAGTCACACCCGCTGAG
>JAJDDL010000471.1 GCA_029260335.1 Phycisphaerales bacterium
AAATCTGGAGCGATCCCAGCATGATCACAGAGGGCGACATCCTCTCCGAAGATATCGACCGCGACGGCAATCTCGATCTGATCTTCGCGGATGTCGGCGGGCGGGCTCTAGTGCAACTGGGGCGCGGCGATGGCACTTTTGGATCCCCAGTCGGCTACGACACGCTGCACAGCGCGTTCGGCATCGCCGTCGCTGATTTTGACGGCGACGGACGGCTCGACATTGCAAGCACATCGATTGCTACCGAGGCCGTGAGCGTGCAGTACAACCGCTCCTGCTACACGCCGTGTCCCGCAGACCTCACCGGCTCTTCGGACCCGCGCGAACGCACCTACGGCGTGCCCGACCTGGACGTCGACGCCGACGATTTCTTCTACTTCCTCGATCGATTCGTCGATGGCAATCTCGCGTTCTGCGATGTGGATCACGATGGCGATTGTGACGCCGAGGACTTCTTTACATACCTCGATCTGTTCGCGGCGGGGTGTTGATTACGCCTTTGTCCGCCTTGCACTCCTGCGAGGCCGACCCGCAAGCGAAGTACACCCGCACCCTGGGCGCACCTGCACGTTCCACCTCGCTTGCGCTTCGGGCTTGTAGGAGATGGACTTGGGTTTCAAAGCCCGTCGGCCGACATCAATCCAAGTCCGTGACCCAGATCCTACGAAACTCGATCGGGGCACCCTCGGATTGCAAGCAGATCTTGCCGGGGCGTTGGCTCACGCCGGTCGCCGAGTTCACGAACTGGCCGTTGATCACCAGCGTCACGTGCTCGCCGTGAAAGAAGATGTCGTACCGATTCCACTCGCCCAGCGGCTTCTCGGCGTTCACAGCCTTGCGGGTATTCCTGCCATTGGATCGCTCGGGATCGGTCGAGGCCTCGATCTCGCCGATCTTCCAAAAATCGCCGGCGTTGTTGTGCATGAGCTGGGCCTCAAGACAGCTCGGCCAGATCTTGTCCTCGCCGATCGTGCGCAGAAGCACGCCGGAGTTGCCCGGCTCGCCCGGCCAGCGCCACTCGAGCGTGAGATGGAAGTTGTCGTACTCCTTTTCGGTCATGATGTACCCGCGCGGCTCGCCCGTGCAGATGATCTTGCCGTCGGCGACGCGCCAGGTCATGGACGTATCGAGCTTGTTGGACGTGAAGATCTTCCAGCCGTCGAGGTTCTTGCCGTTGAAGAGGGTGGTCGGGTGATATGCATCGAGATTCTGTTGGACCCTCTGCATGTCCAACACAGGGGCTCGTTCCAGGTGCGTTGTGCCCAACGAATCTCCTGTTACATCGATGAACACCTCTCCACCAGGGTTTTCCCTCTTCACGCGTTCAAGCTTGGCGACAACTTCCATGTACGGCGTGTCGTTATCGAACTCCAGCGTGATGCTCGGCTCGACCGGCTGCGCAATCGTCGCGAGCGCAAGGGGTTGGCCTAATCCGAGCCCCACCAACAGCGTTCCTACGGCGACGGACATCCGAGTCTGGTTCTTCCGCATGCGATCCTCCTTGGCTCTTTCAGAGATGCCCCCCAGAGTATCAAGATTGGCTCCCGCCCGGCCTGCAAAGCCCCCGATCCGATAACGGCGAGGAAATACCTCGCTCAACGTCCGAGAGCTACGCCGGTACACCGCCATCGCCGCCGAAGGGCTTCTTTCGCGGACGCTCGCGCTGTACGCTCGGGTGGAGGAGAATGGACTCGGTCCCACCGCGGGGCCTCAACCGGAGCAAGAGGGAGCATCATGTTGAACAGGCGTCGGGTTGCATATTGGTCGGCGGTCGCCGGCGTTATCGTCTCGTCGGTCGCGATGGCCCAGCCGCGTGGCGGACGCGGGGCCAGAGCTGGTGGGGCGGCGGCAGAGAACGGCGAGAAGGCCGGCGGGACCAAGTCCTACGACGAGGTCATCAAGGAGGACGCCAAGACCTCCAAGGGCTTGGTCGTCACCCATGTCCAGGACGGCAAGCTGTTCTTTGAGTTCCCGCTCGCGGCGCTCGGCAAGGACATGCTCTGGGTGACCCAGATCTCCAAGACCCGCGCGGGCTACAGCTATCCCGGCATGGACGTGACCGATCGCGTCGTCCGTTGGGAGATGCGCGGCGAGGACAAGATCCTGTTGCGCGAGGTTCTGTATACCGCACGAGCCGACACCGAGGACTCGGTTGCGCTCGCGGTCGAAGAGGGCACCGTCGCGCCGATCATCGAGGTCTTTGAGATCCAGGCCTTCGGCAAGGACAAACGCCCGGTCATCGAGGTGACCAAGCTCTTCACGAGCGACGTGACCGAGTTCACGGCGGTCGCCGCTCTTGGGGCCCAGAACATGGACTCGGGCAAGAGCTTTATTGAAGAGGTCAAGGCGTTCCCTGAGAACGTGAATACCAAAGTGCTCGGCACGTACAAGGTCGCGGCGGGGGGCGCTCGTGGTGGGGCCCCCGGCGGCGGAGGTGGCAATCGACCTCGCACGAGCAGTGTGACCGCCGAGATCAGCCACTCGATGGTCAAGCTGCCCGACAATCCGATGACGCCTCGCGAGAGCGATTCGCGTGTTGGATTCTTCAGTGTCGGATTCACCGACTACGCCGACATGTCCAACCACCAAGCAGAGTCCGTGCGTTACATCACGCGTTGGCGCCTGGAAAAGAAGGACCCGGACGCCGAGATGAGCGAGCCGGTCAAGCCGATCGTGTTCTACGTGGCTCGCGAGGTGCCCGATTTCCTCAAGCCGTATGTGAAGCAGGGGATCGAGGACTGGATCCCGGCGTTCGAAGCCGCGGGGTTCAAGAACGCGATCATCGGCAAACTCGCGCCCGACGAAGACGAGGATCCGGATTGGGATCCCGAGGACGCGCGGATCAGTTCCATCCGTTGGCTCCCGGCGAGCATCAAAAACGCGTTTGGGCCTCACGTGCACGACCCGCGCACGGGGGAGATCCTCGAGGCCGACGTGCGGATGTACCACAACGTCATGACGCTCGTGCGCGATTGGTACTTCGTGCAAGCCTCGGCTGTCGATGAGCGGGCCCAGAAGCTGCCCATGCCAGACGATTTGATGGGAGAGCTCGTGCGCTTCGTGGTTGCCCACGAGGTCGGACATAGCCTTGGCTTCCCCCACAACTTCAAGGCGTCCAATAGCTACACGGTCGCGCAGCTCCGCGATCCGGAATGGACCAAGAACAACGGCACCGCGCCCTCGATCATGGACTACGCGCGGTTCAACTACGTCACCCAGCCGGGCGATGGTGCGGCTCTGGTGCCGGGCGTGGGGCCGTATGACAAGTTCGTCGCCGAGTGGGGGTATCGCCAGTTCGATGCCGACGCGGATGTGAAAGCCGAGCTTGAGAAGCTCACCAAGAAGCAGATTGATGAGCCCATGTATCGGTTTGGGGGCGGGTTCGGCGATCCCACAAGCCAGACCGAAGACCTCACGTCCGACGCCGTCGAGGCGACCGAGCTGGGGCTCAAGAACCTGCAGCGGATCGCGGGTTTCATCGTCGAAGCCACGAGCAACGAGGGCGAGGACTACGACGTGCTGAGCCAGCTCTACAACGAGCTGTGGGGCCAGTGGAATCGCGAGATGGGCCACGTGGCGAACCTCGTCGCGGGCGTGGAGCAGGTGAATCTGTACTTCGGGGATGCCGACCAGCGGTACTTCCCGGTCTCAGCCGAGCGTCAGCGCGAAGCCGTCGCGTTCTTGCTCGAGAACGCGTTGGGCGAGCCCGACGCCGCGATGGTGAGCGAGGACATCATCGGGCGGCTGAGCGCAACAGGCGTGGTCGAACGCGTGAATGGCGCTCAGGGTCGCGTGCTTCGCTCGCTCATGGGCGCGGGGCGAATCAATCGCATGGCCGAGCTTGCTGAGCGCAACGAAGACGCGTACACGATTCCCGAGTTCATGGGGGACATGCGCGAGGGCGTGTTCGGCGAGTTCTTGCCCCGTGGAAGTGGAAAGGCGAGCCTGTATCGGCGCAACCTGCAGCGTCAGTACATCGAAACGCTCGGCGGGGCGCTGAGCAATCCCGCGGCGAACTCCGACATGCCCGCGTTTGCGAGAGCGGAGTTGACGTTGCTTGCTGGTCGATTGGAAGCCGGAAACGACCCGGTCATGAGCGCCCACGTTGCGGACTTGAAGGCTCGTATCGCCGACGCGCTCGATTCAAGCGATGACGCGGCACCGGCCGCCGCCGCTCCTGCGGGCCCGCGCCGCCCGGGCGGGTTTGAGTAGTTCTGTCACGTTGTTTTCTGTCAGAGCAAGAGAGAGAGAGGTTTTGTGATGAGAAACGTAACTGGTCTAGTCGTCTTGAGCGGCGCCGCGCTCGTGTTGGGTGGCTGCGCGATCGATGAGCATGAGGGCGGCATCGCCGGCATCCTGATGGATGGCCCGGGCGATGGCGGGTACTACGTGCATGAGCACCTGCACAATCTGGGCCTGCGCACGGGTCCTTACGACACGCTTGCAGAGGCCAACGAGGTTGCCGGCGAGCACAACGCCGTGCATCACATGGGCACTCGCGTCGCGTACGTGAGCGAGCGAGCCGACGGCCTGGGCGATTGGCACCGCATGGCGATGGGCTGGGAAACGCCTTGGCACGTGATCGGCAAGCCTCGCGAGTTGCCAAACTAGCAAGACTCTGAGCTTGTACCCAACCATGGGCCCCGGATTCGTTCCGGGGCCTTTTTAGTGTCTATAAACCTTGAGTTTGAACGAGCAAGCTTCGGGCTCGCAAGTCGATTGAGCGTGCTTCTAGCTTGTTCTTACACGCCCCGCGCGACCGAGACCAACACGCGCAAGACCTCTGCCACACTCCATGCCTGCGCCACACACCCATGCTCGCGCGTCTGCCGATCCGCCGAGTCGTCGCCATCGAAGATCTCGCCCAACTGCCCAAGACAGCGTTCGCTCATCGCCTCGATCAACGGCTCGATCGCTCGGCGAATCTGCTTCATTGACTCGGGTGTCCGGCCCCGCACGCGCAACGCCGCGTCGGCGTAGATCCCGATAAGCCAAGGCCACGCCGTGCCGTTGTGATACGCGGCGTCGCGATCGAGCATCGCACCTTCAAAGCGCCCGCGGTACGTGTTCGCATTCGGATTCAACGTGCGGAGCCCGCCAGCCATCAACAGATCTCGCTCGACAGCTCCGAGCACGCTCGCCGCTCGCTCGCCAATGACCGGCGCGTGCTCAAGGCCGATTGCAAAGAGCTGGTTCGGGCGCAACTCGGCGACGCCGCGCCACTTCGTGCCAACGACTTCCAGCCGATCGAACAAACACCCATCGGCCACGTTCCAGAAACTCGCTTCTACCGATCCCTTGGTCGCGCTCGCTTGCTCCCGGCACGTACTCGCCCGCGCGGCGTCGGTTCCCTCGACGTGTTTCGCAAACGCCAGCAATCCGTGATGCCACAGCGCGTTGATCTCGATCGCCTTGCCATGCCTTGGCGTGAAGACCTGCCCCTCGCGTGCGGCGTCCATCCAAGTGAGTTGCGTGCTCGCATCGCCCGCGGTGATCAGACCATCGCTATCCAAACGGATGCCAAAGTCGGTCCCGCTCGCGTACGCGTCGAGAATCTCTACACATGCATCGAGAATCTCGCCCGCAAGCGGCTCTCCCGAAGCGTCGGCCCACTCGCACGCCGCCTTCACATAGTGAAGTGACGCGTCCACCGTGTTGAACTCGGCTTTCCCGGTGGTGTCCTCGAATCGGTTGGGAATGAGCCCATTGCGGCGATAGCGCCCGAATGTCTCCAGGACGGATCGCGCCTCTTCGAATCTGCCGGTGGTGAGCATCAGCCCCGGCAGGGCGATCATCGAATCCCGGCCCCAATCGCTGAACCAGGGATACCCGGCGATGATGCTCGAGCCCTTTGCGTGCTCGTCATTTCCAGTCGCATCGTGACGCTCGACCACGAACTGATCCGCCGCTCGCACGAGCGTCGCGATCTGCATCTGATCATGTTGCGCCAGCGCATCGCCCCCGGCAAGCACGATCGCCTTGCGCACATGCTCTGCAATCCGCCGTTCGCTCTGCGCGGTGTCATCGACTGTCGAGGGCACTTCCGAAGCTTCGCAACTGATATCGAGGATCACGCTGCTCGTGCCTGCAGCGGGGACGGTCGTCCACTCAAACACGCCCGGGCTATACAGATCCTCGACCGCTTCCTGCCCGCGTTCCATGTCGCGCTCGTACCGGATGCCTTCCCACCAGACCGGATTGGCAACGAAGAGCGAGTCGTGGCTGGCCAGAGAGATGCCACCGCCCTTGCGCATGACCACGCATCCGCCCTCGATCTCGCGCGTCTGCACCTCCATCGCGTGCTCGGCGTTGACATGGCATAACTCGTGATGATCCATGAGTCGCACGAGCGGGCGCAGTTCGAGCCTGACCGCGTGCCCCGCCGAGCGCACGGCGTACTTCAGCCTTGCCGCATTGCGATGCTCATACAGATGGAGCGATTTCTCCACCACGATGTCCACGCCTTGGTCTTTGATGTGATGAATCCACCGCACGCCCATCGCCACGCGATCGAATCGCACGAGCGTTGATGGAGTCGAAGGCGGCGCATCGTCATCACGAAACTGAAACGGTGACAGATGCACGCGCCGGGGTTTGGGCGAGCCGACATTGAGAACGAGCGATTCGTCGATCGCGCTCACGCAACTCACGCGTTCCACCGGCGCGCTCATCGAGGCGATCAGCAGCCCGTGATATCGACGC
>JAJDDL010000472.1 GCA_029260335.1 Phycisphaerales bacterium
CGTAATGATGCGCGGCTGCAAGCCGCAGGTCCTCTCACCCATGGCATCCGACGGCGGACAACTGGTTTCCGCCAATACTCGGTATGCCAAGCTCAACTGTGGGATCATCATGCGTGAGGTGGATTACTTCTACAGGGAAACTTCCCCGAAACGGACCATCGAGGCCTGTACTCGGAGAGCGATCGCTCGGCGATCTGGTGCATGATCGGGACCTGTCGACACAAATCCGTGGAATCATGACAGGCATGCGCACGCCGCCTGGAGTGAGATCAAACAACGCACACAATGTGGACGGCATCAGGAGGACCCGCCGCCAGTCGAGTCCGTGAGCGTGTAGTGCGATGCGCTGAAGTGCGGCTGACAACGCGATAAGCGCGGTCACCGATGAGCATTTCGAGAAAGCGCTGCAGAATCCGATGCAGTCAGCGCGCGCCTGCGACCGCACGGAAGCGCAAGCGGATCCGGGCGACAATGCCGAATCCGCGTTCCGCGCTTGTGGGCAAGCAAATGCCGCCCAGTGCCAAAACACCGGGCGGCAAAAGATGGGCGTAACAGGACTCGAACCTGTGACTTCTGCGATGTGAACACAGCGCTCTAGCCAACTGAGCTATACGCCCCACAGCCCCATTGTAGAGCCCCTCCTCGCCATCGGTCGAGCCCCGCTGGACGCCCAACTGCCAAATCCGATACAGTTCATCCGACCACAGGAGGATTGCCATGATCACCACCGCCCGAACCCTCTGCTTCCTGACGCTCCTGGCGTCGCTCTTGGCCCTCCCGGCTTGTGGCGAGCAGGACTCGGCCTCCACCGCCGTCGGCTGGCTCGAACGCTCCTTCCGCACTGGCGATATCAAGGACAGCCTCTCCACCGGCGAACGCGTCGCGTTCAGCCGTATCGACGGCCTCCGCCGCCGCGGGGCACACGTCGTTGAGGGCATGGGCATCCAGTATCGCTTCGTCCGCGTCGAGGCCATCACCCCGACCACCGCCGATCTCCAAGAAGACGACGGCGCGGGCAACACGCGCAAGCTCGTCACCGAGAGCAACTTCAAACGCGTCGCCGATGGCGAAATAACCAAGGTCGCCGAGATCACCGCCGAGATGATCCCCGACCGCGAGTGGCTCCAAGCCAACGCATGGGATCTCATCGAAGGTGGCGTGCCACGCGGGCTCACCCGCCGGTTCCTGCTTGTCCACGACGGCGAAGGCTGGCTCCTTGCAGGCGGTGCCGCCGCTGGCGCAGGCAACAACCTCCTCAGAGCCTACCGCGATACCGACTCGCTCAAATCCAAGGTCATCCAACGCGAACTCGCCAAACGCTTAGTGACCCACGCGCCTTTGCCGGCCGAAGACTAGCCGTGCCACCAACCATGGCTTTGCATGGTTGGTGCTTCAACACCAAGCTGGCTAGGCTCAAATCACCCAAAGCACCGGTCGGAACATGGTTGTCCGCTGGCTGGCACCCTACCGCGCCGGCCGAATATCCACCCGCCAATCCACCGCCCGCTGATCCAACGCATTGGCCTCAATCATCCGCTGGGCCTTGCTCGGCAGCCGCTCATAACGCCAGCTCGGCTCGGGGTCCATCGGCCTTCCATCCGCATCGAAGAACGCGAACCGATACTGCACGTTGAGCTCTTCATGATCCGTGACCGCCCGCACCGGCACCGTCACTCGCAGCGGATCCCGCTCGCTCTTGGTCACGATTGGCGCATCCACAACAACCCACCGCTGCAGGTCATCCAGTACCACCACCCGCGGATAGTTTTCCCTCGGCAACGGGTCCCGCTGCGCCCCAGGCGGCAGCGTGCTCGTCCGGCAGCCACCTGCCAACAACAAAGCCCCCGTCGCGACTGTCATCATGCTCATTCGAGTCATCGTTCATCTCCTTCTGATTCCCCAAGCAGCGCCGCACGCTCCTGGGCGATCCGTCGTGCAAGCTCTCGCACCCACTCCGATCTCGGCTCATACCGCGGGTGCTCCCCGCCGAAGAGCCTCGCAAACCCCGTCGATTCGGGCGTCGGCGTGAACAGCCACGACCCGCCCTCAAGCACATGCCGCCCGACCGCACCGCCGGTCGCGTCGGTCCCGATATGGATCCCCTCGCGCCGATACATCTCCCGCACGTCCGCGGTCGTCATCGATCTGGGCAATCCCGCTGCGTGATAGTCACGCGTTACCTCGGCGCTCGGCGTACGAACATCCCGACCACCAAGCACATAGGGCAAGCTCGCCAGAGGCGGCGGGTTCACATCCGAGTAATACACCGCGCGCCCCGACGAACCCCAATTGCGACTCGAAGGCCCGCTATCCAGCCGCACATACATCACCCGCAATCGCTCGCCCTCGCGTGCAGGCCCCACCCATGGAAGCGTCAGCCGCGACCCGCTATCGCCGTCCACTTCCATGCTCAAGGAGCCGGGCCTTTCGGGCAAGCGCATGGGTACCACATATGTCCGTTGTGCCAAAGTATCGATCTGCCGCGTGTCCACATGCGCCGTCGCCTTCGCTATCAAGCCGAGCCCGATCAGGCCCAGGCCGACCAATGCCCCTTCGCTGCTATCTGTCGAAGCCGCGACCACCGTCCCGCCAACAAGCAAGCTATCGCCAAGCAACGCCTTGGCCGCTCGCACATCCCTGAGATCATCCCACGCATACTGCCAGGACATCTGATTCACATCAAGCACAGGCGAAAACCCAACCCGGCCTTCGCCTTGGGACACGGTCAACGCCCTGGAATCACTGCCAAATCGAGGCCGAAACGCCTCGGCCGACCCGCTCGCGCCCTCGCCCACCTTCACAGGTCCCAACCCATACTCGACGATCAACACCGCGTTCGCGCTGCCGTCAACCACCGGTCCCGTGACCTCGCTCATCCACTGCGCCTCTTCGCCGGCGCGGGCAAAGTAATCCGCGGCTTCCTCCATTCGCCCGAGCCCAAAGCTCCCAAGCCCCGCCATCAAGTAGCCCATCGCAAAGTCCGCGTCCTGGACCGCGTACTCATGCCCACCGCTGGATCCGCCTCGCGAATACCGCAGATCATCAAACTCATCGAG
>JAJDDL010000473.1 GCA_029260335.1 Phycisphaerales bacterium
TTCCGAGCCGCAGCCGAGGCCATGCGACGCCTGCTCATCGACCACGCACGCAAGAAGAAGAGCGAGAAGCGCGGCGGCGGGCGCATCGGCATCTCCCTCGAGCACGCCCAACTCGCGTGTGAGGACCAGAACGAAGAGATCCTGGCCGTGCACGAGGGCTTGACGCTTCTGGAGCAAGAAGACGCCAGAGCCGCCGATGTTGTTCGTCTGCGGTTCTTCGCCGGGCTCAGTGTGCAGGAGACCGCCGAGGCTCTAGAGATCTCTGAACGCACCGTGATGCGTGAATGGGCGTTCGCCCGCGCACGCATGCTCCAGCTCTTGCAGGGTGAGGGCTGAGAGATGCGAGAGATTGGGACCAAGAGCGTTTTTCTTGAGGCGATCGAGCGCGCAGATCCCTCGGCGTACATCGATGAGATCTGCGCGAGCGACTCCGCACGCCGGGTTCGGGCCCAAGCATTGCTGGACGCCCACGAATCGGGCAACTCCTTGCTCCGCGAAGGCAAGCCCGCGTCGATGCTCCTGGAGATCGCCGGGCACAAGCACGACGAGAGCGACAGCGGGCTTCGCAATCCTGTCCGCCCCGACACGGTCATTCGCGAGGATCTCGATCAGATCGGTCCATACAAAGTCGAGCGAACCCTCGGCGAGGGCGGCTTCGGCGCGGTCTACCTGGCTCGTCAAGAGACTCCGATCGAGCGGCTCGTTGCAATCAAAGTGCTCAAGCCTGGGATGGATTGCAAGCAGGTCGTTCGGCGGTTCGAGGTCGAGCGCAAGGCCCTTGCGCTCATGGAGCATCCGTCCATCGCGCGAATTATCGAAGCGGGCCAGACCGCGCAGCGCCGGCCATATGTCATCATGGAGCACGTCGATGGCCCGGCGATCACTGAGTATTGCGATGAGAATCGCCTGGGCCTGCGAGAGCGTCTGGCACTCTTCGAGCAGGTCTGCATGGCCGTCCAGCACGCGCACCATCGAGGCATCGTCCATCGCGACATCAAACCATCCAATGTCCTGGTCACCGAGATCGACGGCAAACCGCTGGTCAAGGTCATCGACTTTGGCGTCGCCAAGGCCATGGAGAACTCGGCGCTGGACGTCACCCTCACCCAAGGCCTCCATGCGATCGGCACGCCCGCATACATGGCGCCCGAGCAGATCATGCGAGGACCCAACGGCGTCGACACCCGCACCGATGTCTACGGCCTCGGCGTTCTGCTATACCAACTGCTCACAGGCAAGACCCCGCTCAACGAGACGAACCTGGCCGACGCCGGGCCCGCGGCGATCGCCCAGGCGATCTGTGAGGTCACTCCCGCGAATCCGTCCACCCGCATCGCGAATCTCGGCGATGGCGCCGATACGACTGCGTACGCCCGGCGGATGGATAGCCACCGACTGTGGTGCCATCTCAAGGGTGATCTGGACTGGATCACCATGCGTGCGATCGAGAAGGACCCGGCCCGTCGATACTCCACGCCCAGTGCGCTGGCGGAGGATCTGCGGCGCTACGCCAAGCACGAGCCCGTGGAAGCGAGCCCGCCGGGCCGTTGGTATCGGTTCTCGCTCTTTCTGCGCCGTCGGCCATTCGAGGTCGCCGCGGCCGTGACCGCGGTGGCCGCTATCTCGGCATTGGCCATCGGAGGCGTCTGGTTCGGCTTGCGCGAGCGCGACGCCGCCGAGCACGCGCGTGCGCAGCTCAAGCGTGCAGACGTGCTCGCGGGCTTTGCCCAAGATCTGTTTACTGGGGTAGATCCCGCCGTCGCCCGAGAGCTCGACACGGCGCTGCTCATGCAGATCCTCGATAGTGGCGCACAGCGCGTGGGCGACGAACTCACCGACTACCCCAGCGCCGCGGTCTCGATGCTCAACGCGATCGGGTACGCGCAGGTGCAGATCGCCAACTACGCCGAAGCCGAGACGACGTACCGCCAGGCACTTTCGATCGCCTTTGACAAGCTCGATCCGCTGGACCCCGACGCGATCAGCGCGATCGACAGCTTCGCCGCGGCGCTCGCCGAGCAAGGCAAGCTGCCCGAGAGCCTCGCGTTGCTCGAGCCGCATGTCGAGCGAATCCGCGCAGCCTTTGGCGATGAGGACGAGCGAACCATGTCGGCGATGAGCAATCTCGCCACCGTCTACCACCGGATGGGCAGGCTTGAGGATGCTGTCACATTGCTCGATCCGTTGCTCGCCTCGCGAGAGTTGCTGTTGGGTCCGACGCATCAGGACACGATGTTGACCATGAACAATCTCGCGATGGTCCACGAGGAGTTGGGCGATCTTTCCAAGGCCGAGCAGATGCTCAGGCAAGTCCTTGCGGTGCAGCGCAAGGAACTTACCGACGAGCACCCCCACACGTTGGCGACATGGAACAACCTGGCGGGGATTATCCGCGATCGAGGGGACGCCGAGCAGGCTCGGAGCATGTTCGAGCAGCTCATCCAAACCAAGCAACGTGTGCTGCCCGAGGGCCATCCGAGCATTCTGATCAGCCAACACAATCTCTCACGGACGCTCTTGATCTTGGGCGAAGCCAAGGAGGCCGAGAGCATCTCTCGGGAACTCGTGGATCGGGCCCTCGAGAAATTCGGACCGGACCACCGGCTCACGCTCGGGGCCCGCTCCGGTCTGGCCAAGGCCCTGCGCACGCAAGAGCGATTCGAGGAAGCGATCGAGCAATACGACGTCGCTTGGCGCGGCATGGTCGCCCGATCAACCGACGATGCCAACGAAGTCCTCAGTCTCCGCATCGCACTCGCAGAGACATTGCTCATGGCGGGTCGACCCGAAAAGGCCATGACCCATGCGACTGAGTCGCTCCGGCTGGCGCAAGAGCGTTGGGGCGAGCAGAGCGAACCGGCCCAGGACGCCAGGCGGGTGCTAGCAGAGATTGAAGAGGCTTCTTGAAGCTCGTGCGCAAAGAAAACGCCGGCCCTGTTGGGCCGGCGTCAGGAGCGGGTGATCGAATTTGAACCGACGACATTCACGTTGGCAACCGACTTTGTTGACACTACATATCGAGACTGCTCGCCTCAAACTATCCGGGCTCGGGACTTCCATCTCCGATCGGCCGCTCTCCAGCCATGCTCTCCATGACTCGCCTTGCACCCGCACCATCGATTCGCTAAGGGCGCTACAAGGGTGCTGCATGCGCCTCAGGCATCATCGAGCACGCGCTTGGCCATCCGCTTTGCCAGACGCGCCGGAGCGCCTGGGTCGGAGCCCCCGCCCGCTACTTGGCCAACTACGCGTGCCGCCACAATTGATCCCTCAATCAGGATGTTCAACTGCTCAGCCGTGTCGGCAGGATTCTCGCATCCAGCGACATCACACAGCTCACGGATATACCGAACGATCTCCTGCTTGTGCTCCGCAGCGAGCCGGCGTGGAGCACATTCGGCGGCCGTGAACTCTGCCGATGCGTTGATGAACATGCAGCCGCAAAACTCGTCGCCCGTGAACCAATCCTCGTGGAAGTCGAACACGGCTTCGAGGCGCTCGCGTGGTGTCTTGCCCTTCGATTCAACGAACTTCATCAGACGGTTGCGAAAGATCTCGTCCCGCCGGCGCATCGCCGCGACGATGAGTTCGTCCTTGGACTTGAAGTGGTTGTAGAGCGTCGGGCGGCTGATGCCGCCTTCCTCCTGAATGTCGTCGAGGCTCGAAGCGTGGAATCCATCTCTGTAGAACACGCGCATCGCGGCATCAATCAGTTCATCTCGTTTGCTGGCAGGCATTTAGAACCTCACTTCCTGTATATATACTGACTGGTTAATATACTACGGTCGGCCATCTCTGAGTCAAGTGACCCCACTTGGCAGTCACAATGATGCAAAATTTCAGATTTTTCGGAGAAAATGGAAATAAGGCGGGATATATACT
>JAJDDL010000474.1 GCA_029260335.1 Phycisphaerales bacterium
CGAAGAGCCCCGCTCTATACCCCTAGGCGACACCTGGACGCGATCACCTCACCAGTTTTGAAGACCTGCCGCTTCGGTCTCTCGACCAGGAAGATCACCGATCCGGGATACCTCGCGGGCCTGCCGTCAACCGTCCAGCACGCCATTTGCCCATGCATCTCATGGATGGTGCCCATCGGCAGGCACCATCTATGCCACGCATGGAGGACTCCTCGTGCCACGGCTTGTCACCAGTGCCGAATCTCCGGTGGCCCCGCACGGGCAGGCAAGCACCGGCACAGACTCATGCCGCCTCCCCGGCCTCGGACAGCATCCACTGATACCGCGCCCCTTTGCCAAACCCCTCGCGCTGGATCTTCACGCCCAGGCGCTTGCGAGCCGACCGCACCGCGTGCTCGCTCAACCCCAGCTCGCGCGCCTGACGCAACACATCCGTCGCGTTCATCGGCCCGTTCTCGAGCATGAGTTTTAACACCTGCTCGGCCTCGGCGCGGGCGCTGGTCTTCTCTTGCACGCCGTCCTGGAGATCGTCGGCGCAGATGTCAGACTCGCCCAGCCATTCCAGGCGCGGGAATCCCTCTTCATCCTCCACGCGGTAGCGCATCGCGCTGGCCTCACGCGCCAGGTTCATCTTCACCGCAGACATCAGGCGTTCTTGGGGCTGGTCCGGATCGCGATCGACCTGCCACACCACCCGAGCCGCGGCGGGAAACGCCAGCGATCCCATCACGCGATACACACTCCGCGAGCCGCTGGATTTGTTCAGGTGGCTGATGAGCACCATCGCGCAGCCGTGCTTCTCGGCGAGCGATCCCAACGCCGCCAACGCCTCGCGCACGTGCTGGTTGCTGTTGGCGTCGTACTCACCCATGAAGGCGCTGACCGGATCGATGATCACCATGCGCGGCCCCATGAACATCGAGAGCATCTCGTCCAGGTCCGCGAGCGATTCATCGAGACGGAAAGGACACGTGCCGCCGATGCCCGAGGGCGCCAGCCGTCCGGTGAAGAAGTAGACGTTGTCCAGGTCGGCCCCCGCGACCCACAGGCGCGGCACGAGCGTGTCGCGCGGATCGTCCTCGGCGCTGATGATGATCACCGGGCCCGCGCCGGTGGTCGACTTCTCCTCGCCCGGCATGGCCCGGCCGGCGCTGACCCTCGCCGCGAGATCGACGCCAATCAGACTCTTGCCCAGGCCCGGATCGCCTGCGATGAGCGTGATCTTGGCAGACGGGATGCGCCCGGGCCACAGCCACTCGATGGCCATAGGCGTGATGGTGCTGGCGCGCTGATAGACGAGATTGCTGTCGGGGTTGGGCCCGATCGCGGCGGGGATCCAGCCCGGGATGCCCTCGACGGGAAGACCCTTGGGAACGCCCTCGGCAGGCGCGCCCTCGACAGGATCACCCTCGACGGGTTCGCCTTCGACGGGTTCACCTTCGACGGGTTCGCCCTCGGCGGGTTCGCCCGCAGGATCTTCGGGCGTGTGCTCAATATCCGAAGGAGGAGTTTCGGATGGATCGGGTGTCAGCGATTGGCGCTGTTCGATCTCGCTGGCGCTGAACTGGCGAATCACGCCCCTGCCGATTGTCTGACCCATTGCTCGCTCCTTGTGCGCAGACCACCCCCTCGCCCACCCTCGCCTGCTTCGTCGAGGCGTGTGAGAGGCTTGTTCACGTGTCTACCCCATGGTCCGAGGGGCCCCGATTGCGCGCACGAACCAGGAGGATGCGCGCGCGGGTGTCGTCGCAATCGCCTGATGCGGGGGGAGTTAGAAAGTCTCGGCGAATCTCGAAAAACTCACACAGCCGTCACGGCTGTGCGCACACGGACGGACATGCGCGCTTGGTTTCGACGCATGGCTCGGAGTCTTCACATCGGCCCCATGCGCGTCATGGATCCCGTGCCCGCGGGGCCGCATCCATGCCAAGCATGATGGCATGTGCCCGACATTCTGCGGCGACGATCTCGCGGAGGTAGACTCCGAATCAGCCATCGCACGGAGTGAACCATGCTTGAGATAGCAATAGGCCTTGGGCTCGCGTTGATACCGCCGGAGGTTGTCAAGACCATCCCAGCCAACGGCGACACCAGCGTTGATCCAAATCTGACCACGATCTCCGTCGAGTTCGACCAGGACATGAGCCACGCGGCGTACTCGTTCGCCGGCGGCGGTTCGACGTTCCCCGAAGTCACCGTCCAGCCCAAATGGATCGATGCGCGGACGTGCACCATCGGCGTCAAGCTCAAGCCCGATCATGATTACTGGTTTTCGGTCAACAACGGCCGGTTCCAGGGGTTCAAGAACAAGGCGGGCGAGCCGGCGATGGACTATCCGGTCGCGTTTACGACCGCGCCCGATCCGGATGCCAAGCCGGCGAGTGCCGAGCAGGTGAAGATCACTCGGCGGTCGATCGAGGACCTTCGCCGGGCGATCGACACGTCGTATTCCTATCGCGATCGGCTGAAGATCGACTGGGACGCTCTGTTCGCGGCTCATGACGAGAGCCTCGCCCAGGCGACGTCCTCGGCACAGTTCGTGCGACGGGCCGCCAAGCTGCTCGCCACGGCTGAAGACTTGCACATGTGGCTCCATCTCGATGGCAAGACAACCAGCACGCACCAGCGCAAGGTGACGCCCAACTTCAACGTCCCCACCACTGCGCGCCAGTTGCCGAACTGGAATCAGATCGGCAACAACGTCGCAACCAGCACGCTCGAAGACGGCACGCTCTACATCCTGATCGCGTCGTTCGCTCCGCACGCGGCACCCGAGATCAACAAGGCCCACAACCTCATTCGCGAATCGCACGATGCGCCCGCGATGATCATCGACGTGCGGCCCAACTCCGGCGGCGATGAGATGCTCGGGCGCAGCATCGCCTCGCTCTTCAATGACAAACCTCGGGTGTACGCCAAGCACATCACCCGGACCGCGGGCGGGTTTACAGAGCCCGTCGATCGCACGCTCCTCGCCGCGACAGGCGAGCACTATTCAGGGCCCGTGTGCGTGCTGATGGGCCCGGCGAACATGTCCTCGTGCGAGGCGTTCTTGCTCATGATGCGACAGATCCCGACTGCCACGCTCATTGGTGAGCGCTCGTATGGGTCTTCGGGCAATCCAAAGTCACACAAGTTAGCCAACGGCGCGAGGGTGTTCGTGCCGTCGTG
>JAJDDL010000475.1 GCA_029260335.1 Phycisphaerales bacterium
CGACGCGCAGTCGGCTTGGCAGGTGCTCGTCGCAAGCAGCGCAGAACTGCTCGCTCAAGGACGCGGAGACCTTTGGGATTCTGGGAAAACCGTCGCGCGGCGATCGCCATTTGTCACCTATGCCGGCCGGGCTCTCGCTCCAGGTCAGCGCTGCTATTGGAAGGTCCGCTGCTGGGATTCCCGCGATCGACCATCCGAGTGGAGTGAATCTGCTTCGTGGGAGGCCGCCCCGCTCGACCGAGCCGCGTGGATGGGAGCACGCTGGATTGACGATGGGCGAGCAGACTCATCGACCGATGAGGGCTTGTTCGAGCCCGACCCCGCGCCACTGATGCGGCGTGAGTTCAATCTCTCCAAGCCGGTGGTACGGGCCCGCATGCATGTAGCGGGGCTCGGTTGGTGTGTGTCCACCCTGAACGGTCGCCGTGTTGGTGACCAAGTGCTCGATCCACCTTGGACCGCCTTTGACAAGCGCATTCTCTTCAGTACCCACGACGTGACCGAGCAACTCTCCACCGGAACGAACTGCATTGGCTTTGCACTCGGCAATGGCTGGTTCAACCCGCTCCCGCTCCGGATGTGGGGGCACCGGAATATCCGCGACAGTCTCGCGATCGGCCGGCCGCGTGTCATTGCTTGCCTTGTGGCTGAGCATGCGGATGGAACCCGCACGATTGTCACTACGGACTCGAACTGGACGACCACCGGCGGCCCGACGATCCAGAACAACGTCTACCTGGGCGAGGTCCGCGATGCCCGACGAGAACTACCAGGCTGGGACCGAGCGGGGTTCGATGATTCAGACTGGACCGCAGCCCGGGTTACGGATGACCCGCTCGAGCCGCTGCGTCCGCTAGCGATGCCGCCGGTTCGGGCGGGCGTTCCAGTTCCCGCACAGGCCGTGACGACACCGGCTCCCGGGGTGTACATCGTGGACTTCGGACAAAACTTCACAGGAGTCCCCGAGATCACCGTGCGTGCCGCAGCCGGGACTCGGATCACATTTCGGTATGGCGAGATCCTGCATCCGGACGGGTCGCTCAACCCACTCACCAGTGTTTGCGGACAGATCAAGGGTGCCCGCGAGGGACCCGATGGACGCACCGTCTCGGTGGGCGGTCCGGGCGCTCCGAACGTCGCGTGGCAGCAGGATGTCTTCATCATCGGAAGCGACGGGCCCGAGGTCTTCCGCCCGGAGTTTACGTTCCACGGATTCCGCTTCATGGAAGTGACCGGGCTGAGCAACCCGCCCGACTCCGCCGATTGCCGAGGGTTACCGCTACATACCGACCTTGAGAGCGTCGGAACTTTCTCCTGCTCGAATGATCGCCTCAACCGGATCCAACAGATGTGTCGCCGGACATTCCTGGCCAATGCTGTGAGCGTCCAATCGGACTGCCCGCACCGTGAGCGATTTGCTTATGGAGGGGACATCGCGGCGACCAGCGAAGCGTTCCTGATGAACTTTGACATGGCGGGCTTTTACGCGAAGACTGTGCGTGACTGGGCCGATGGCGCGCGACCGGATGGCAGATTCACCGACACCGCGCCCTTTGTTGGCATCGACTATTGCGGCGTGGGCTGGGCGATGGTCCACCCGCTGCTCATTGAGCAACTGCATCAACACTATGGCGTCTATTCTCTGTTAGAGGAGCAGGTGCCGGTGGCACTCCGCTGGTTGGAGACTGAGGCGGTCGCCCGCAAGGATGGGCTGGTGATCAAGGGGCTCGGTGATCACGAGGCGCTGACTGGCGCAGGCGGGCCTGTCCTGACCACGCCGATGTTCATTGACGCGGCCCGCCGAATCGCACGGCTTTCGCGCCTGGTAGGAAGAGAAGCCGACGCCCACCGATGCGAACAACTGGCCGATGAGTCCGCCAAGGCCTGGGCCGACGCCTTTCTGATGATCGACACCGGCGACATCGGGGAAGGATCGCAATCTGAGTTGGCGTGCGCGTTGGGCTTTGGGGCCGTGCCACCGGCGGTTCATCCTCGGGTCTTCCAGCGGCTGCTCGAAGAAACCATGTCCGCCGACGGGCCGCGCCTGAGCACCGGAATCTTCGGCACCCGATTCTTGTTGGAGGAACTCTCGCATAGCCAACGCAGCGACCTCGCCTACGCGCTCGCAAACCAAAGCACGTTTCCATCGTGGGGGTGGATGCTCGAGAACGACGCCACGACTCTCTGGGAGCACTGGGCCGGCAGCGACAACACCTTCTCCCACAGCCACCCCATGTTCGGCTCGGTCTCCGCTTGGTTCTTCCGTTGGCTCGGCGGGATCCAGCCGGCCAGCGACGCGGTGGGCTTTGACCGGATTGTGATCCGACCTCAAGTGGTCCCAGGCCTGGAGTGGGTGAACTGCTCGCATCGCTCGACTCGCGGTCTCATTGAATCGAACTGGTCCGCTTCGCCCTCGGAGTTGAAGTTTGAGATCGAGATTCCGCCGGATTCCAGAGCGATCATCGAGCTGCCGGCCCGTCCGGGGGACACGCTCCGTGAAGGCGGCAGCCTTGTGAGCGAAGTCGGTGAGATTGAGATCCTCGCATCCGGCCCGGCTACCCACCGCATCCAGGTCGGGAGCGGTCGCTATCGATTCACGATCACCTCTGGCCAGTAAGCTCCAAGCACTCGAGCGGGCTGGCGGCCAGGCGGTTGCCGCTCGGTCATAGACAGAAGAAACGGTTGGTCCAGGTCGCCAAGCCTCCTGAAGTCGGCGATCGCCGAAACTGCGTCGATCGCGCACCTGTCGATGATCCGGAAGAGCCCCTGTGGGCGCCTGGTCAGTAGAGTCTCGCAAATGAGCGAGCGATAGGTGCTCAGTCCCGCTAGCATCTGATCATGGGACGAGGGGTGTCAAGAGAGCCCAGGTCAGTCGAGAGCTTTTATCACCTCGACTCGCTGTCCTCACAAGATCTGAGTTGTCGCGGCTTGGCTTGCTTTGCTGCGCGAGCGGACGACCCAGGTGCTTGGAAGCGTGCATGTCTGAGGCAATCACCGTTGTACTGCCTAGGAAGGTGCTATGACGCGACGGCAGACTCTTGCGCGGCATCAACGCCCACGGTTCGAGTGGCCAGTTCGTCGCCGGTGCTCCTCGCGAACATCTTGGAAGGTGGTGTGTTCGATCTCGACGCCTATCTGGCTCAAGGTGGTGGAGAGAGTGGTGAACGAGCCCAATCGATTCCGGTTGAGGACCTGGTTTCACTCATCTCAGAGTCCGGCTTGCGCGGACGAGGCGGCGCGGGTTATCCTGCGGGACAAAAGTGGGCCAGCATCGCGGCGATGGGGGGCGAACCTGTCATCGTGGTCAATGCCGACGAAGGAGATCCTGGCGCGTTCAGCGACAAGGTGCTTCTGGAGCACGACCCATTCCTCCTCCTTGAGGCGATTTCCATCGCGGCACGCGCGCTCGGGACACGCGAGGCAATCATCTACCTTCGGTGTGAGTATCCGAACGCCGCTTCGGTGTTGCGACGGGCGATCGATAAGACTCTCGATGCAGGGTGGCTGGGCGATCTGTCGATCGAACTTGTCATCGGTCGCGGGAGCTACGTGTGCGGGGAGGAAACGGCGCTGCTGAATGCTCTGGAGGGGCGTCGTCCGTTTGTGCGAGCAAGGCCGCCCTACCCGTCGGAGCACGGGTTGCACGGGCGTCCAACCCTGGTTCACAATGTCGAGACGCTCTGTGCTGTTCCATGGATCGTGCGGCATGGGGCTGAGGCCTATCGCGCGTTGGCGAGTTGTGAGACCAGCGCCGGCACTAAGTTGGTGTCGCTGAACTCGCTCTTTCGAAGACCTGGGCTCGTCGAGATTCCCTTCGGCATGCCCGTCCGCAGCATCTACGAGGACATCGGCGGCGGTCTCAGGCGTGGGGAACTGATGGGCATCATGGTGGGCGGCCCGCTCGCCGGGCTTCTGCCTCCCAGCCTTCTGGATACCCCCTTCACGTACGAACACCTGCAAGACGTGGGGTGTGATGTCGGGCACGGGGGAGTCATCGCGTTCGCGGATGACACCGATCTTCTCTCGCTCATCGCGGAGGTATTCCGATTTGGGACAATCGAGTCTTGCGGTCTGTGCGTTCCCTGCCACCTTGGATCGGAAGAGCTCTTGGAAGCCTTTGACCGCCTGTTGAACGGCGGGAGCGGGATTGGTCGAGATCGATGGACTCAGTTGATTGATGCGCTCGAGCAGACGAGCCTCTGCGGGCACGGCAGCGGCCTCGCGGAGTTCGCACGCTCTGTTGAGCGTCATTATCCAGAGGAGTTGGCCGCATGCCTGGGGTAGATCGCACGGTTTCGGTGACGATCAACGGAGTCGCCCGTGAGCACGACGAGGGCGCGACGCTGCTCGACGCGATGAAGGCCGCGGGCGTGGATGTGCCGCATCTCTGTCACGATGATCGCCTGGCGCCGATCGGCGCATGCCGGCTCTGTATTGTGAGTGTTGATGGGTTTGGGCGACCCGTGACCGCATGCAACACGCCGGTGCGAGACGGGATGGCGATACATACGCACACGCCCGAGTTGGAGGCGCTGCGTCGAACCAATCTGTCTTTGATCGCGGATCGTTATCCTTTGACAATCGCGGATGATGAGCCAGGCCTGGCCTTTGGCGAACTTCTTGCGACCTACAAAGTGTCGGCGGGCGGTCAGATTCCGGATACGGTTTTTCGCGACGAGTCACACCCGTACCTTGCTATTGACATGGAACGCTGCATCCACTGCTACCGATGCGTTCGCATTTGCGAGCAGGTCGAGGGCGCGGACGTGTGGCAGGTATGGGGGCGGGGCGCGGAGACGGCCGTCGCGCCGCGGGACAGGCTGAGCCTGCTTGACGCCGGTTGCACAAGCTGCGGCGCGTGCGCCGACACCTGTCCAACCGGCGCAATCGCCGACAAGCGGGCCCGTCCGGCGGATCAATGGACGCGGAGCACCTGCGTGTACTGCGGCGTCGGTTGCCAGATGGAGGTGGGTGACGCCGATGGGCAGATCGTTACGGTGCGTCCTGCGAAGTCGGTGGTAAACCAGGGACACCTGTGCGTCAAAGGCCGCTATGCCTTTGAGTTCAATCGTTCCGACGATCGTGTCATTACCCCGATGATCCGATCCGGTGACCGCTGGAGCGAGGTGTCGTGGGACGATGCGCTCGATGAAACGGCGGCACGTCTCCAGGCGATCCTCGACCGCGAGCCGCCGGATGGGGGGCCGGATGCCATCGGAATCCTTGGCTCGGCCCGAGCGACCAACGAAGAGAACTACTACGCGCAGAAGTTTGCCCGAGTCGTCGTCGGCACCAACAACGTCGACTGCTGCGGTCGCGTGTGCCACCAGCCGACCGCCAAAGCCATGAAGATGATGCTTGGGACGGGCGCTGCGACGAACAGTTTCGATGATATCGAGCGTGCAAAGACGATCTTCATCGCCGGCTGTAATCCGCTTGAGAACCATCCGATCGTCGGTGCGAGGATTCGCCAAGCGGTGCGGCGCGGCGCGAAGCTCATCGTGCTCGATCCGCGGCGGACCGCCTTGGCCGAGATCGCCGATGTCCATCTTGCCGTGCGACCCGGGAGGAACATCCCGCTCCTTGGCGCGCTCGCATCGGTCATCCTTGCGGAGTCACTAGTTGATCGAGAGTTCTTGGCATCGCGAGTGGACGGGGTGGACGAGTATGTCCGATCGCTCCAAAGCTTCGATCCCGATGATATCGCTCAAGCCTGCGGTGTGTCGGCCCAGGACATCCGATCGGCCGCTCGATTGTACGCGACGTGCAATCCTTCCATGTGCTTTCATGGGCTGGGAATCACCGAGCACTTGCAGGGCACCGACGGCGTGAGCATGCTCGTCAATCTCGCGCTGCTGACCGGTAATATCGGAAAACCGGGCACGGGCATCAACCCGCTGCGCGGCCAGAACAACGTGCAGGGCTCGGCGCACATGGGATGCGAGCCGCGCCTGTTAGCCGGCGGGCAGCCATTGCGAGATCCAGAAGTGCTCAGTAAGTTCCAAAGCGCCTGGGGCGTCACCCTGCCCACCGGACGAGGCCTCAATCTTCTCGAGATGATGGATAACGCAACCGCCGGCTCGTTCAAGGCGCTCTGGGCGTTCGGTTACGACGTGTACCTGACCCTCGCGAATGAAGCGGCCACCGCGCGCGCAATGAGTAAGCTCGAGCTGGTCGTGGTTCAGGATCTTTTCATGAACAAGACCGCCGAGCGATTCGGCCACATCTTTCTGCCGGCGGCGTCGGTCTTCGAGAAGGACGGCACGTTCATGAACTCCGACCGACGCGTCCAGCGCGTGCGCCGGGTTCTCTCGCCGGCTGGTCAGTCGAGGCCGGATTCCTGGATCTTCGCCCAAGTCGCCAAGAGGCTGGGTTACAGTGCGCACTTCGAGCATCCGAGCGCAGAGGCAATCTGGGATGAAATCCGCTCGGTATGGCCCGCCGGCGCAGGCTTGAGTTATGCGCGGCTCGATCGAGATTTGCCGGGCGCGCCCCAGTGGCCGTGCCCAGATGAGGAGCATCCGGGCACGCCAATGCTTCATCAGGAGCGATTCGCACACGCCGAGCGGGCGTCGCTTCGACCCGTTGCGTTCACGCCCAGCCCCGAGAAGATCGATCCGGCGTATCCATACCGCCTGACGACGGGGCGTCACCTGCATCAGTTCAACGCGGGCACCATGACCCGGCGCACCCCCAACATCCAACTGCGCTCGACCGATGAACTGGAGATCTCGCCTGTGGACGCCGAGGCCCTGGGCTTGCAGAGCGGCGATTGGGCAACGGTACAGAGCCGGCACGGGCAGATCGACCTGCCTGTTCGTGTGCTCGACCGCATCCGTCCGGGGGATCTATTCACAACGTTTCACGATCCGGATCTGTTCGTGAATCGAGTCACGTCTTCGGTCCGCGATCGCTCCGAGAAGACGCCGGAGTACAAGTTCACGGCGGTCACAATCACGGCTCGGGATTCCTGAGAGCGAGGCTTCTGGTCGGGGTTTTAGCGGCCATCCGATGATGAGGATTTGGCCAGCTGCCCCGCCACACCTGCCAATGAGTC
>JAJDDL010000476.1 GCA_029260335.1 Phycisphaerales bacterium
CCCGACGTACCATCGATCGGAGATACGCCGATGCCTCTCGGACTCGAACTCATAGAAGCAACCGGCATCCATCGCATCCACCCACTCTATCTCCAGCCGTTCGCCCTCCTGGCCGGCGCATTCACTGCACTCGTCTTGCCCTGGTCCCGACGCCGAGCCAAACGCGGATCTTGCAGATTCTGCGGCTACCCCCTTGCCGGCCTCGAAGACTTCGCCCTCTGCCCCGAGTGCGGCCGCCCGCGCGCAATCTCTCACGAATGGGATATGTATGGGCCGGTCAAGTATTTCCTCATACTCATCGCGTCGTTCTTACCATTCCTTGCGATCCTCTTCCTCATCGCGATCAGTGGGTTTGTGGAGCGTTCGTTCAACGTAAATGTAATGCAAGCGTTCGACTCCCCCGGCGGCATGTGGTTCGTGTGCACCGTAGGTTCATTTGGCTTGTCGTTGGTTCACACGCTTGTACTTCTGGGTGCAGCCGCGCGATGGCGCATCGACATGGGCTGGGTTGTTCCTCTGCTCATCCTCGCGGTGTTTGCAAACGAATCCATCTTGGTCTTTGCGGCACTCTCAGCCAGCCTCGTCACCTAAACGGGGCGGTGGCATCCTGCCGCCGATCGCCGCAGGCGATAGTTCCTGGTAGGACCAGCATCCCTGCCGGTCATCGCGAAGCGATACACCAACACCCCCAGCCTCCAACAGCACTCCTCGCTCACCGCGTCCGAGTTGACATCTCAGCGGGCTCTGATTCGCGGATCGCAGCTCCGACTATTCGCAAGAGTCGGCTTTTAGCTCATGAGTCTGGTATCGGCGTCCGTCGGACCAGCCTGCGCTTGCTGAATACGAACTCGACAACGAAGATGGCACCATAGATCGCGATAATCGCATTCAGCATCGGTCGCGATTCCGTCCACAGGTATGCGATAAGCAGGCCCACGGTGGTGAGCACCACGGCGATGCCGGCAACGACGATGACCCGCTTCGCCCCCGTTTGCCGGTAAAGCTTGAGGTTCGCCACACCGACTCCGAGTGACACGAGAAGAAATGTAAGGCTTGAGAACGCCGCGATCATCTCCAGAGTGTTGAGGGTGGTGAACGCAACGCCCAACGCGGTCAGCACAACGATCGCGAACCATGGAACGTGTGCGTCTCGGCTCCGGAACGAGAACGCCCTGGGCATCATGTGGTCAGTCGCCATCTCCGCCATCATGCGAGAGGCGCCGAATGCGGTTGCGTTGATCGCCGACGAGGTTGACAGCAACGCCGCGATTCCGATCATGACATGCCCGGCGCGGCCCAGAACCGAACTGGCGGCGTCCGCAAGTGCATATTCTTCGGACGCAGAGATTTCCGAGGGCGTGAGGTTGCCGATTGCCACGAAAGCCACCAGTAGATAAATGATCGTGGTGATCGCGACCGAGCCGTAGATTGCACGCGACGTATCGCGAGCGGGATGGCGCATCTCGCAGACCGTGTTTGTGATCAACTGAAATCCCTCGAACGCCACGAAGACCATCGCGCCGGCCACGAATACAGATCCCGTGCCATGATCGAATACTGGCACAAGATGATCACGGCGAACCGATGTCATCCCCGCGACGCCGAACACGCCAAGCAAGAGGACCTTGATGAGCACCGTCGTGTCTTCGGTGAGTCCACTCGCGCGAACGCCGCGAAGATTGATCAACATGAAGAAGAGAAGGACACCCACTGACAAAGTGACTCGGACGAGTGACGAGTCGGTCAGTCCGAGTAGGTTGGCCCCGTAGGCCCCGAAAGTGAATGCGTAGAGGGCGAGGGTCCCCACGTATCCGACGATGACCGTCCATCCCATTAGCCCGCCGATGTTGGGATGCCTGGGAAACGCGTGCTCAAGATACGTGAAGCTCGCTCCGTCATTGCGGAAAGTCAGGGCGAGGCGGACATATGAATAGCCGGCCAAAAGCGCGATCACGCCGCCGAGCCCGAACGCCAAGGGAGCTGCGTGGCCGCTGATCCCGACGGCGATGCCGAGAACGGAGAAGATTCCGCCCCCGATCATCCCGCCAACGCCGATCGCGAGGAGCTCGGTGAGTCCCAGTTTTCCATCGGTGCGGCGCATTGCTCAGGAAGGCTACTCTGGGCCGGCGCGAATGCCCAGTCGTGCCGCACAGGGAATGGCCGGAACCGCGAATCGGCTCCCTCACACCACAATGTGCGCCGGCCGCACCATCTCGTCGTCAATTTTCTCTTTGCTCGGCTCTGCTTCCGGATCCTCAATACTGAAGAGCCAAACCTCGTCATTCACCTGCGCCTGCAGATGCACCGGCCGCCCCCACAACCGACGCAACGCCCGTAACACTTCCAGGGCCTTGCCAACCTCCACCTCCAGCCCCGACCACTTGTGCGCCAGATACAACTCCCCGCGATTGCGGTAGTTCGCGTCCGCCACATAGATAAACGGCTGGCCCATGTTGGTGAGCTGGTACAAAAGCGTCTGTTTGATCTTCTGGAAGTCCCGCGTCACGATGCGGAGCTGGCCGGTCGCCGGGTCCCGGCGATAGTGGTACATGTTGAGCCGCTCGACGAACTCCGGCGTCAGGAACTCGTAAATGAAGTTCACGTCGTTGTAGATCCGCCGAATCTCGAACAGCTTCTCTCGGCCCTTCATGCTCTTATCGTCAAACGCCTTCTTCGCGCCGATCGAGTCCAGATCTTCCCACGCCGGCCCATGCTGGCCCTTGTCCCACCGCCGCTCGATGTCCTTCATGAGCTCAACGCCGATTTTGTAGGGGTTGAACCCGCCGGGCGCCATGTGTACAACGCCCGAGTGCTGCTCGGCGTAGTCAATGATCTCGGCCGCCTGCACGAAGTGCTCGGTCATGAGCTTGGAATGCCAATACGTCGCCCAACCCTCGTTCATGACCTTGGTCATGGCCTGGGGCGCGAAGTAGTACGCCTCATCGCGTATGAGCGACAGCACGTCCTGCTGCCACTCTTCGAGAGGCGCATGCCGCATCAGGAAGAGCAGCACATCCCGCGTCGGCTCGCTCGGCACGGCTGTGGGCACCGCTGCCTCCGCCGCGTGCTCTGCCTTTTGCCTGTCCATCTCTTCCTGCGGGTTGATGAACGGGTCCATGTAGTCCTTCGCCGGCAGCTTGTCGGGCTCGAACCCCCCGCCGCCAGCTCCATCGCCGCCCTCGCGTTTCACGAACACCGAATGCGGATCAATCAAGTGCTCAATCGTCATGCAATCATCGATGAACCGTTCGACTTTGTCCAAGCCCACGCGATCGGCGTGCCTGCGCACCCGCATCGCGTGGTTCGCCATCTCGTCCATCATCTTGCGATTGGTCTGGCTGAACCACAGGTTGTGCTTGAAGAAATCCGCGTGCCCATACACGTGCGCCATCACCAGCTTCTGATCAAGCACGCTGTTGGACTCTTGCAGGTACGCGTAGCACGGGTCGTTGTTGATCACCATCTCGTAGATGCGACCCAGCCCATACGCGTCGCGCTTGGAGAGCTTCTCGTACTCCATCCCCCATCGCCAGTGCGGATATCGGACGGGAAACCCGCCGAACGACGCGATCTGGTTCATGGTGTCGAAGTCCAGGACCTCGAAGACGACCTCGTAAAAGTCCAGCCCATACTCAATGGCCTTGGCCTTGATGGCCACCATGTGAGCCTGGAGCTCGGCAGACAGATCCGTCGTGGCGATTCCTCGCTGCATCAAGCAATCATCGGCACACCCGCGGCACGCCAACAACCCAATACCACATACGACCAAACCCCCAACTCCGTTCGCCCTATTCCAGGGCCCACGCCCCACAATCCAAGCATCC
>JAJDDL010000477.1 GCA_029260335.1 Phycisphaerales bacterium
GGTGGACTGAAAGGGCTTCATAGCGATCGGAACGGTTGCGTCGCGGGATGGTGCGCGGTAGAGTCCTAGTAGGTATTCCTCTGGGGGTGAGCCGCTGGTTCCAGTTGCCCTTAGGGAGGATGTCTATGTTGGATGCCGTGAGTGCCGAGTATGTCGGCGCCGTCCGGGTTGATTGGAAAGTCGGGCAGTCAAGGCGGGTTCGTTCTTTCAAGATGTGAGTGGGCCGGGAGCATTTGCCCTGAGCGGTGAGTCGCTTGTGGTGCGTTCGGCATTCGCCTGAGCGGCCAAGGGGATTCTCATGTTGCGAGTGATCTCTTGTGTGGGTCTTGTGTGCGTTCTCGGCGCGGCGGCGCCGGGTCAGACCTTCGTCACGTACTTCATGGCTGGTGAGAATCTGAGCGATGCCGGGCGCGGGCTGGACCGCGCCTCGGTGGGCGATGTGATTCGCGTGCGTCTGGCGGTGGAGCATGACGCGTTCAGCTATGCCGGGGGCAAGGCGGAGATGCTCTACGCCGGCGTGAGCGAGTCGGACATCACGATCACCGAAGATGCGTTCGGGCAGCCATTCGATCCTTGGGAGATTGGTCGGCATGTCATATTGCGAATCGTGGCCAGTGATGGTCCCTCGGATTCGACCCAGCCTCACAATGTTGACGTGATAGCGTCCGATGCGTTTGGGAAAGTCACGGATGAGAACGATGATTTCTTTGACTTTGCGAGCACCCCGCCGGGGCTTGGTGGGATCGAACCCGACCTGATTGAGAGTGGGGAGTCGATCTTCGTCTTCGACTATGTGTATGGCGGGGGCGAGGACCTGTGGGACGCCGGGCATGACGGCGAGGCGCGGGTGTGGCGCGATGGGCAGGATATCAACGGGCTTGTTGTGCCAGCGTTGAGCGGGAACACGCTGGTCGTGAGCCCGGCGCCCGGTGGCGTGGCACTTCTAGGGCTCGGGACCATCGGCGGCTGTCGACGAAGGCGAGATCTCATTCTCGAAGCCGGTGTTTGCGGCGGGGTGCTGACGGGCCAGCGATCTCATTGAGACAGGAGATGCATGATGAGGAAGACTTGTTGTGCGATCGTTCTGTGCGCGAGTGGTTCGCTTGCGAGCGGGCAGACGTTCGTCACCTACATTGTTGACGCGGAGAATCTCAAGACCGGCCAGGCCGGGCATGAGGTCGCTGCGAGCGTGGGAGACACGATTCGGGTCTCGGTGCGCACGGTGCACGATGCCCTGAGCTTTGGTGGGGGGAAGCTAGACGTGCTCCTGGACGGGGTTTTGCCAGTCGACATTGGCCTGCTCGAGGAAGATAAGGACGTCGGACGCACTTCGATTATGTGGATACCGGGATCGGACGCGCCCGATGGCAGAGGGGGCAATGTCAGCGCGCAAGTGGATCCGGGGCTCTATGGCGTGGACACGATTATCTCCGATGATGAGCTGACCGAGACGCACACGGATTACTTTGATTTCGCTTCAACCCCGCCTGGCTTAGGCGGGTTGGCCGGCGCGTTTCCCGTCGCGTCCGGTGATCGGCTGTTTGCATTCGATTACATTTTCGAGGGTGGGAGCGACTTCGTGGGTATCGCGAGTTCGGGCGAGGCGCGGCTCTGGCGTGATCAGACGGATATCGGCGGCGCGGTGGTGCCCGCAGAGTTCGGCGAGGGACTCACGGTCATGAGCGCGTGCCCGGCCGATCTTGATGGCGACGGCGACACCGACGCCGACGACTTCTTTGCCTATCTCGACGGCTTTGCGAACGGCGACTTGGATGTGTGCGACCTCGACGGATGCGGAGACTGCGACGCCGATGACTTCTTCGCGTATCTCGATCTGTTCGCCGCGGGATGTTGATGAGACACGGCCTCCATTGGACGACTTCTTTGCGTTCCTGGACGCGTTTACGAATGGCGATTTGTGCATTTGTGTTATCGATCAGGACGGGGACTGCGACGCGGATGATTTCTTTATCTTCTTGGATCTGTTCGCGTAGGGATGCTAGTTCGCCGAGGAATAAAGGGGACGCGAGGGACGAACGGTGTGAAGGCGAGATGAAGGATGGTTTTCGAGAGTTGATTATCTGAACCGAGACGGACAAGGAGCGGGAGATGCGTTGGCGCAATACGTTGTGTGTGCTTTCATGGGCGGTTGTGTGTGGTGCGGCGAGTGGTCAGACGTTTGTTCAGTACTTCGTTGATGGCGTCAACCTCACAGATGCCGGGCGCGGGACCGACAACATGGCGGCTGGGGACATTATCCGATTCAGCCTCCGGGCAAACCACGACGCTCTAAGCTATGCCGGGGGAAGAGTTGATTTCACATTCTGGACCTCGAATGGCACGGTACCCCAAGATGTGTCAGTGGTTGAGGATGAGTTCGGGTTTCCCTTTGATCCCTGGGAAGTCGGGCGCTCACCGACGCTGCGCGTGCAGGAATCGGATCGCCCGGTCGGTGCTGTACAGCCGGGGCTTCGTGACATAGTCGTCCAAGAGAGCGACGGGTCGTTGTATCCGGATGGTCAACTCGTGATTAGCGATGAGATCTTCGGCAATGGCGTGACGGACTACATTGATCTGAACTCCCTGGCGCCGGGTCTCGGCGGGCTGAGCGGGGCGTTTCCCATTGCTAGCGGGGATCAGGTCTTCGTCTTTGATTGGGTATCCGATGGATCCCTGCGCGGGACTCTGCGGGCGCGAACTTCGGATACAGCCTTGCTCTATGGCAACCTATCTGACGTCGATCCCATTGTGGTCGATGCCCAAGGTGAAAGATTCGAGTGGTACCCGGCTCCGGGCACCCTTTCGGTGCTTCTGGGCGGTCTGTTCTGGACTCGCCAACGGCACCCTGATCGCTAGCGATTGCGCCGCGTCCTAGTACTGGATGACCGAGTGCACTCCGCCGTGAGGTGCTAGCGTTGCCGCGGCATTCAGGAATGCCAGTTCGATAAGCACGGCGATCCCGGCGATCTGGGCGCCGCAGGTGGTCACGAGCTCGCACGCGGCTCGCATGGTGCCGCCGGTGGCGAGCAGGTCGTCGACGACGAGGACGCGATGGCCTTCGACGAGGGCGTCCATGTGGATCTCCAGGCGATCGGAGCCGTACTCGAGGGCGTAGTCGACGCCGTGGACGTCGCGTGGGAGCTTGCCGGGCTTTCGGAGGGGCACGAAGCCGCAGGAGAGGGATTGGGCGATGGCGGTGCCGAAGATGAAGCCTCGGCTCTCGGCACCGATGACGTAGTCGATGTGCTTGCCTCGAAATGGGTTCGCCATGAGCTCGACGGCAAGTGCCAGGCCCGCGGGGTCGGCGAGCAGAGGCGTGAAGTCTTTGAAGACGATGCCGGGCTTGGG
>JAJDDL010000478.1 GCA_029260335.1 Phycisphaerales bacterium
CCAAGCGCGACGGCGTCCCCATCTTCAGCATCGAACCCACGTACCAGACAGAGGTCGACGCCCTGCTCGAACACTGGCCGCCAAACCTCGTCGCGACGTACTTCTCGTTGCGTGTCATCTGCGCTGAAGCCGACGCCAACGCCGACCGCGCCCAGTCCATCGCCTCACGCCTCATCGCCAAACGCACCAACGTCGAAGGACTTCGCGATACACTTAAAGACCCCGACGACCTCGACCGCGTTTGGCAAGAACACCTGCCCGACGCGCCCGACTGGCGCACCATCCGCACCATCGACGACGTCGAGCTCATGCGTCAGATCGGCGATCACTCGCGCGAAGCCCGCGGCCGCCACATGGTCCGCGCCATCGCCACGCTCGCGAGCGACGGCGAACGCGTCTTCGCCGTCGTCGGCGCAAGCCATGTCATCCGCCAGGAACCCACGCTGCGATCACTACTCGCAACACACAACTAGTCGCCACCGGCACGCGCCACGCCTCCTGAGGCCTTTCAGAGCCGCGTGCGTGAGCAAGCCGTATAATGAGCGCGGCTGGCTCCCACCTCCACAAGGAGTACTGCGCGTGGCTCTTCCCCCCTCAACACTCAAAGACCTGCTCAGTACTTGCGCCGACGCCAACGCGGTGTTCGGCGTGCTTGCTGAGGCTCGATGCCTGAACCGCAAGGCAAAGGGCAACCGGGAGCAGATCGCAGAGATCGTTGCCCGCGCTGCACAGAAGATGGAAGCCGAGTACGCCGACGATCCGGACAAATGCGGCCCCAACCGGGTCGACTTTCTTTGCGATGAACTCGAGGAAGCGGGCGTGCTGAGCAGCCGCGGCCGACGGCTGGCGAAGGAGATGGCGTGATGAGCCTCAACCAAAGGCGATGCTACGGACCCACAGGAGTGCCTCGGCGATCCGGCGTGGCATTGATCGCGTTGGTGTTCGCACTACCGATTGTTGCGTTCGCGATCTGGGTCATCCTGTCTAAAGGCGTTCTGCCGATCCTGAGATGGAACAGCGCGAAGAGCTGGTCCGAGACTCCTTGCCAGATCGTCGATATCGAAGTCGAATGGAACGACGAGGAATCGTTCGCGAACGTAACGCCTCGGTACAAATACGCCGTCGAAGGGGAGCCGCATACCGGCGACCGCTACGGCCTCGGATCCCGCCGCTTCATTGCGAAGAAGGTGGCGACGATACTGAGCGATTACCCACCGGCATCGGAGGCTGTGTGCTACGTGGATCCAAAGGCGAGTTCGAAGAGCGTGCTCGTGAAGGCGTATGACAACAACTACACCGGAGCCCTTCTGTTTGGTGGCTTCATTCTCCTGGTCGGGCTTGGGCTGACCTGGGTGGGGATCCGATGGCGCGTCAACCCGATGTCCGTCCAGTCGTTGGGCGGAATGGACTGACGGCGGCAAATGGCGACAGAGCCGCGAAATCGCGGCTCTGCCAATCAGTCGTTCTTATCGCAACGCTCTGGTCAAAACCCGCACTTGGCTGTGCTCCCGACCACTTGCTCGCTCATCCCGGGTATTCTCATCGCGCTGAGGTGGATCATGCGATTCCTGGCACAAGATGTCCCAAGAAGTGTGTCCTGTCGGGAACTGAAATAGTGCTTGGCTATTGCTGCGGTTCTCCCCGCGTCGAACGAGTCCGGCAGTTGGAGGTTGCCCCATAGCGCCATCGTTCACGATCCCAAAACACAAAGAGAGCCGAGACTGCAAAGCCTCGGCTCTCGAAGTTCTAGGTCACAAACGGACCAGTCGACTGCTACCAGCGACCGCCGCCGCCGCCGCCGCCGCCGGAGCGGGGCTCGCGTGCCTTGGCCTCGTTGACCGTGAGGTCACGGCCGCCGACGTTCTTGCCGTTGAGAGCCGACATCGCCGCGTTGGCGTGGCTGGCATCGGCAAACTCGACAAAGCCGAACCCGCGGGGACGGCCGGTCTCCCGGTCCATGACCAGTGCGGCACTGGTGACCTCGCCGTGCTCAGCGAACATGTCGCGGAGTTCGGACTCGGAGGTATCGAACGAGAGGTTGCCTACGTAAAGCTTCATATGACGCTTCTTTCAATCCATGCTCTTCGGTCTGATCCGCTGCGATCACTCGAGCATGAAGTGCGCGCCGGTTTCCGCGAGACTCGCCCTCGATGGTCGATGGCCCCGCTGGAGCAGTGAACAGTAGACCGTGCAACGGGTCAAACCCCGCAATCGCTCGGCAAATCAGCCAAATCGACAGAAAGTAGCGTCGAAACGCCCGTGCGGGCCCATTAAAGGGGCTTTTCTTGAACGAGGCCGACGCGCTTCGGCCTTGTGAGGCTCCGACACCACCGAGTATCATCACTCGCGATGGCCACCAGACATCCAGTTACCGCCGAGCAGTATGCCTCGGCCTGCAAACGCCGCTTTGGCACCGGAAACCCAGAACGCATCCACAACCCTGTGTGGGAGTGGATGGTGCGCGAGGGCCACTATCCGTATAGAGCCCGCTCGGACCTTGGGCTCGAACTTGACCTTTCCGGCAACAGGATCCAGCCGAATCCCGATTGGTGCTTTAGCCGGATGGGCATGGCGACGGTCACACTCGATGATGGCCGGCGGGTTTCGATCGCAGGTGAGCACGAGGATTTCTACTCTCCAGATTTTTGCATCTACAACGATGTGATCGTGCGCAAGGGCGATGAGGTCGAGATCTACGGATACCCGAAGGACGTGTTTCCGCCGACGGATTTTCATTCAGCGATCGTCGTCGCAAAACAGATCTGGCTCATCGGCTCGCTCGGGTATCCGGACGAACGCGGCGGAGAGTCGACCCAAGTTCTCTTGCTTGACTGCGTTTCTCTTCGAGTGAGCGCAGCAGCACTCAATGGAGAGTCGCCGGGCTGGATCTCCGAGCATCGCTCGCGCCTCTTGGACGATGGAACCACGATCAAAGTTACGGGTGGAACGGTGTTTCGGCGTGAAGGCGATGAGGAGCGATCGCGCCGGAACATGGACGTCTATCACCTTGACACGACCACTGGGACCTGGACCAAAATGACAGACACGTCGTCTTGGAGACAGTTTCGATTTGCGTACGACGAGGACCACAAGAACTACAAGAACTACAAGAACTACGAGGACTATAAGAATGCCAGGCAAGAAATGCTGAAGTGGTATTCCGGCGAGATTCTGGAGGAACTCGGGTACCCCCTGGAGCTTGCGCCAGAGCTGACACAGGAGGACTTTGACGAGGACGAGGATGAAGAGGAAGTCCTAGAGCGGGTGCACACCGTGCTTGTTGATGGAGTGCCCGTGCGCGTGATCGACTCGTATGGCGAAGTTCACCTGA
>JAJDDL010000479.1 GCA_029260335.1 Phycisphaerales bacterium
GGTGTCGAACTGCATGTCCTCGCCCGCACTCTGGAGCGTGTACGTATTGCCGCTCGGGTAGACGGTGTACACGTAGTCGGTGCCCCATGGGTCGGTCAGGGCGTCGGGGCTGAGCGAGAGTTCGTCCAAGCTTTGCGGCAAGGCCTGATTGGTCTCGTAATACGCCGAGATTTTGTCCTCGATCTGGATCACTTCGATCATCAAGCCAAAGTTCCAGTTGAACTGGCCGAGGGCAAAGATCATGGCGACGCCGAAGATCGCCACGATGCCGCCGATGAAGAGTGAGCCAACGAGCCCGATGATGAGCCCGGCGATGGCGAACCCTCTGGGTTCCTTGAACAGGCCGATGATCGAGATGATCACGCCGATAGGCGAGAGGATGCCGCAACTGACCAGCCCAACCAGCGACACAACAAAGCCCGCGAGTCCGACACCGTTTTCTGAGGCTCCGCCTTTGCTTCCCATCGCGTGCTCCTTGTTTCTGCCGGGGACAGCCTAGCAAGTCCTCGGCCGCATCGCCAACTCCCTCGCTATCCTCAGTTGGGAAGCATCGAGGAGGCGACATGTCAGACGCGATCGAGTCGATTCTGAAAGAAACCCGCGTGTTCGAGCCGCCGAGCGCTGAGTCGGTCGGGGCTCCGCGCTGGCTCCTGGGCTCGATGGACGAGTATCGGGCGATGCATCGGCGGTCGCTTGAGGACCCCGAGGGGTTCTGGGGCGAGATCGCCCGCGAGCTGCACTGGTTCGAGCCCTTCGACAAGGTCGTCGAGTTCAATCCGCCGGACGCCCAGTGGTTTCTCAATGGCAAGACCAACATTTGCTACAACTGCGCCGATCGTCAGGTCGAGTCGGGCCACGGCGATCAGCCCGCGATCGTCTGGGAAGCCGAGCCTGTGGGCGATGGAGGTCCTGAGACCCGCACGCTCACGTATCGCGATCTCCAGACGCAGACCGCCCGATTCGCCAACGCCCTGAAATCGTTGGATGTCAAGAAGGGCGATGTGGTCACGATCTACATGGGGATGGTGCCCGAGCTCGCGATCGCGTGTCTGGCGTGTGCACGGATTGGAGCCGTCCACTCGGTTATCTTCGGCGGCTTCAGTTCCCAGGCCATCGTCGACCGCGTCATCGACGCAAAGAGCAAGGTGATCATTACGTGTGACGGCGGATGGCGTCGCGGCACGATCGTGCCGCTCAAGGAAAACGTCGACAACGCGTGTGCCACGCTTGGCGAGCAGGGCCACGCGGTCGATCATGTGGTCGTGCTCGAGCGATGCGAGAACGAGACCTCGCGTCATAGCCGTGATCGCGATTGGCACGAGATCACACAGGCCGCGAGCGAAGATTGTCCGTGCGAATCCATGGACTCTGAAGACATGCTCTTCTTGCTCTACACCTCTGGGTCTACGGGCAAGCCCAAGGGAATCAAACACACGACCGGCGGGTACATGGTCCACACGTACCTCACGAGCAAGTACGTGTTCAATCTCGTGCCCGATTCGGATCAGATCTACTGGTGTACTGCCGACGTCGGTTGGGTCACGGGCCACTCCTACATCATCTACGGCATCCTGCCGAACCGCGTGCCGACGGTCATGTACGAGGGCGCGCCCAACCATCCGGGGCCCGATAGGTTCTGGGATATCGTCGAGCGGCACAAAGTGACACAGTTCTATACTGCGCCGACCGCGATCCGCGCCTTCATGAAGTGGGGCGAGGAACATCCGGGCAAGCACGATCTCACCAGCCTGCAAGTGCTCGGCACCGTCGGCGAGCCGATCAATCCCGAGGCGTGGATGTGGTATCGCAAGCACATCGGGCGCGACAAGTGTCCGATTGTCGACACCTGGTGGCAGACCGAGACGGGCGGGCACATGCTCACGCCTTTGCCGGGCGTGACGCCTACCAAGCCTGGTTCTTGCACGCTGCCGTTCTTTGGCGTCGACGCGGCGATTCTGGATGACCAGGGCAACGAGCTGCCGCATGGCAGTGGGGGGTTGCTCGGGATCCGGGGCCCCTGGCCCGGCATGCTCCGAGGGATTTATGGCGATCGCGATCGCTTCATCGACACCTACTGGTCTCGATTCAGCGCCAACGACCCGCGCTATCCCAATCCCACGTCGCCTTCGCCTTATTACCTCGCGGGCGACGGCGCCAAGCGCGATGCGGACGGTTACTTCTGGATCATGGGTCGGATCGATGATGTCATTAATGTTTCGGGGCATCGTTTGGGGACCGCCGAGGTGGAGAGCGCGTTGGTGAGCCACGAGTCGGTGGTGGAAGCGGCGGTCGTGGGCATGCCGCATGAAATCAAGGGCACGGGCGTGGCGGCGTTTTGTACTTTGGATCCGGACTTCAATCCCGATGGCCACGACGCGATCGAATCGCTCAAAAGCACGCTTCGCGCCCACGTCGGCACCGAGATCGGCGCGATCGCAAAGCCTGATCAGATTCGGTTCACCGATTCGCTGCCCAAGACCCGCAGCGGCAAGATCATGCGCAGGCTCTTGCGTTCGATCGCGGCGGGGGAGGCGGATGTGCATCAGGACACAACGACGCTTGAGGATTACTCGGTTTTGGCGAAGTTGCGGGAGAGTGAAGAGGGATAGCGAGGATTGCAATCTGCGGGCCCGACGCGCGAGC
>JAJDDL010000480.1 GCA_029260335.1 Phycisphaerales bacterium
CCCCCCGCCAGGTCTACCGCCAGATGGACTTTGCGACCGGCCAGATCACGCGCGATCTAGTCGTTCCCATGAACGAGGACCTCCCGGCGGGCCAGCCCCTGCTCGTCCTGGCCATCGAGGGCGGCTCGGCGTGCGCGGTGCCCATGGAACGACAGATTCCGGCACCAGAGTCCCTGCCCCCGGTCGAGGATTGGGTGCCCGAGAACTGAGCGAATCACGCGGCTTCGCGACAGAGAACCCGGCTTCTGCGAAAGCCCTTGCAATACGCCCGGTCGACACTCGTTGAGCCCAAGCTGATCGCACGCGGGCGCTATGATCGCCCCTTGGCGGCTATCGGATAAGCCGTCGTCTGGCCTCACTTGGGGCCGAGCAAGAGATTCTTGAGATTGGGAGACGATCGCCTTATGAAGCGTGCGAAGATCAGCATCATCGGAGCCGGCAATGTCGGGGCCACCTGCGCCCATTGGGCCGCAGCCAAGGAGCTGGGTGACATTGTCCTGCTGGACATCCCCGACAAGGAAGGCGTGGCCAAGGGCAAGGCTCTGGACCTGCTCTGCTGTGGCCCCATCGAGCGATTCGATTCCAACGTCATCGGCACGAGCGATTACAAGGACATCGCCGGCTCGGACATCGTCGTCTTGACCGCTGGCATTCCCCGCAAGCCCGGGATGAGCCGCGACGACCTGATCGAGACCAACGTCAAGATCGTCAAGAGCGTGAGCGAGAAGATCGCCGAGTACGCGCCCGACGCGGTCGTGATCGTGGTGAGCAACCCGCTGGACGCGATGGTCTACACCGCGTGGAAGGCGACGGGATTCCCGACCAACCGGATCGTGGGCCAAGCGGGCGCGCTCGACGTCGCTCGCTACCGCACATTCCTCGCGATGGAGATCGGCTGTTCGGTCGAGGATATCTCGGCGCTGCTCCTGGGTGGGCACGGCGATGACATGGTGCCCCTGCCTCGCATGACTAGCGTGCACGGCATCCCCGTCACCGATCTGCTGAGCGAAGAGAAGATCACCGCGTGCGTCGAGCGGGCCAAAATGGGTGGCGGCGAGATCGTCAAGCTCCAGGGCACCAGCGCCTGGTTCGCTCCGGCCAGCGGCACGATCCAGATGGTCGAAGCCATGGTCCAGGATAAGAAGCGAATCATCCCCAGTGCCGCGTTCTGCGACAAGGAGTTCGGCGTGGGCGGCTACTTCGTCGGCACTCCGGCGGTGATCGGCGCGAGCGGCGTGGAGAAGGTCATCGAGATCGCCCTCAATGAAGAAGAGAGCAAGCTGATGGCTGAGTCGGTCTCGCATGTGAAGGACCTTGTCGAGACTGTGCAGAAGATGTTCCCCGAGCTCGCCTGAGCGTCGGGGCTGGATGGCTGATCGAAGGAAGGACGATGTACATGAAGGCTCGAACGATGGTAGTTGGCGCGGCGGCAGCACTTACGGCGTTCGTCGCGCCCGTGCTCGCGCAGGATGATCCCGACATCCAGATGGAAGGTGAGAGGACGCTCGAGTTCGTGCCCAAGGACGTGGTCGGTATCGTTCATCAGATTGAGATCCCCGATTGGTCGAGCGCACAGATCGAGCGGATCGGCTCGATGCTCGTGGGCTCTTGGAAGTCTAACGACGCGATCGGCCAGCGCGATGACACGGGCGAGTCGGTGCACGTCTGGATGCACATCGCCAAGACGCACATCGAGGGTCTGGACGATGTCCTGTACCTGGAGGCTCATCGCGATGACGCCGGCGACCGGCCCTATCGCCAGTCCTTCCTGCAGATCTTCAACACCACGGGCGGATTCGGGCTTCGGACCCTCGAGCCAATGAGAATGGAGACCGGCCTCGATCCGTTCGCGGGTTTCTGGGCGATTCCAAATCAGTTCCCTCTTTACAACGTGGACCAGGTCCTCGCGACGACAAACATCGTGTTGACCGATAACGGCTCCATGTTCCAGGGCAAGACGCCTCATCGCTATCCGACGGCGCTCTTCGGAGCGGTAGAGATGGAAAGCGAGATCCGGTTCGATGGGACCCGCCTTGCGGTGGCCGATCGCGGCTTCGGCCCTGAGGGCGAAAAAGTCTGGGGGCCCGATCGCGACACTTGGATTGGCTTCTCACGTGATACCTATCCGCTCCACGTCGAGCAATCAGAGACTGGTTTGACCATCCTGACTTACCCGAGCGAGCTCGGCGTCGCGCCGGTCGATGGGCAGGCGGTACGCTTTGCGTATGACGGGTGGCTGTTCGATTCCGGGCGTCTGTTCTCGAGTTCCGATCGGGATGGCACGCTGCCGGAGATCGCCTGGCCGCTCAAGCCCAACACCATGAACTGGGCCTGGGAAGAGGTGATCGCCGGTGCCCGCCTGGGCATGGTTAAGCGATTTATCTCACCTCACGAGCGTGCCTACCGGCTCCGGGGAATGCCGGCGTTGGGGGTGCCCCCGAAGGCCCGAATCGTCTTCCACATGGAGTGTGTTGCAGTGGAAGACCCCAAGCCCGCTCAGCCCGAGACCGCCCAAGGGTCGACCGGCTAAGCAAACGCCCTATGAAAACCGATGCAAGTTCAAGACGCCCCGTTCGCGGGGCGTCTTGGTTTCCCGCCGAACGTACCATCCACCATGGCCTCAACCGATTACTACAAGCTGCTTGGAGTCTCTCGCTCGGCGAGCGAGGACGAGATCCGTTCGGCCTACCGAGATCTGGCCCGCAAGCATCATCCAGATGTGAACAAGGCCTCAAATGCGGCAGAGAAGTTCAACGAGATCCAGCAGGCGTACGACGTGCTCTCGGACCCTGAGAAGCGCAAGGCATACGACCAGTTTGGTGCCGCGGGGCCTCGCAGCGGATCGTCCTGGAGCGGCAAGGGGCCAGGCGGATCGGGCGTCGATTTCGACATGGACGATCTGGATTCGGTTTTCGAGACATTTTTCGGTCGTCAGAATTCGGGCCCTCGCACCGCTGGGCGGTCTCGAGCCGGGACCGCTCGTCGAGGGGCTCGCGAGCCGCTCCGCCATGAGATCCAGATCCCATTCATGACCGCCGCCCTGGGCGGCAGCCATCAGTTTCGGGTGAGCGTTGCAGGCAAAGAGCAGACCCTGAGTGTCAATATCCCCAAAGCGATCATTGGGGGCACGAAACTCCGGATTCGCAAGGCCAGTGGGCTGGATCGAGACATCGTCCTGCGTGTGCGGGTGGGCGATCACCCACACTTTCGGCGGGTGGAAGGCAAGCCCTTGGACCTGGAGTTCGACCTGCCCGTATCGATCTCAGAGGCGACCCTGGGAGCCAAGATCCGAGTCCCTACCATGGAGGGCCCGGTCGAAATCGCCCTCCCGGCGGGCTCGCCCAGCGGCCAGAAGCTCCGGCTCCGAGAGCGGGGGCTGGCCACTTCCGACAGCTCGCGTGGCGATTTGTATGGGATCGTGCGTATTGTTCCGCCCAAGCCAGGGACTTTGACCGATAACGATCAGCGTGCCCTTGAGGATCTGGCCCGACGAACGGGTACTCCACGCGTTGGGGATGTGTGGGGCGAGGGTTGGAGACCGTAGGCCTTGGCTTGACACCCGCGAGCTGGCATGAGACATTGTGGCCTGGCAGGATGCCAAGTTGCAAATCATGCTCATCGTGCGGAACATGGAGGATCCATGCTCAGGCAACGACACCAGGTTTTTATCGCACTCTTCGGCGTCATGGATGCTGTCGTAGTCGCGATTGCGTGCCTCGGCGCTTGGCTGTTTCGACGCAATGTCATTGAACAGTCCGTTCCCAATGACCTGACGACATGGATTCGCGAGCCGCTCGTCCCCGTGATCGTGCCGATCGTGTTCGGCGGGCTCTGGATCTTCGGTGTGTACCGCCCCTGGCGAAACCAATCTCTCTGGACCGAGCAGAAGCAGCTCATCAAGGCCACGACTTTCTCACTTGGGTTCGCGATCGTGTTCCTCTGGACAGTGGGGGCCAACGCGCTCTCGAACGGTTCGGCGACCCTGCCTGTGGCAGCCGAGGCGAGCACGGCACCGGTGACGTACGAGATCGCCGGGCTGAGCCTGGACGCGAGCCGCCTGCAAATAGGGCTTGCGGCGATCCTGACCATCACCATGCTCAGCGGATTCCACCTCGCCGCGAGGTTCGCGCTGCGATCCCTGCGGAGCCGCGGTCGCAACCAGCGCCACATCGCGATCATCGGCGTGGGGCGTCTGGGCCAGATCGCCTGTCGCACGCTCACGCGCAACGCCTGGACCGGTCTGAAGGTGTCGTTCTTCCTTTCGCACGAGTCAAAGAACGTTCGGGATACATGCCTGAATCGTCCGGTTCTCGGTGGGCTCGACGATCTTGAGAAGGTACTGGAAGAGAAGAAGATCGACGGGCTCTATCTGGCGTTGCCCAACGCAGAAGCCGCGAGGCTGCCCGAACTGCTCAAGCGGCTCGAACGCTTTGCACTCGATGTTCGGATCATCCCCGATGTGCCCTTGCGGTATATGCCCCAACGCATGGCAGTGAGCGAACTTGAGGGCATGCCGGTCTTGAGCTATCGCGAGTGCCCGCTTTATGGCCTGGGCGGCGTGAGCAAGCGACTGGTCGACATCCTCGGATCTGCTGCCGGGCTCGTCCTCTTTAGCCCACTCATGCTCGTCGTCGCGATCCTGGTCCGCATGAGCGGTCCGGGCCCGGTCATCTTCAAGCAACGCCGCGTCAGCCTGGGCGGCGAGACCTTCAAGATCTACAAGTTCCGCACGATGTACCACGCCCAGGATGAGGCCGGTCACGATCTCAAGGCGATCGAGGACGGGCGCGAGGCCTGGACGAGCCGGGATGATCCCAGGATCACGCCGGTTGGTCGTTGGATGCGTCGAACCAGTTTGGACGAGCTGCCGCAGCTCTTGAACGTGCTCAAGGGCCAGATGTCTTTGGTCGGTCCGCGCCCCGAGCGGCCCGAGTTGATTGAGCGGTTCAAGGAAGACTGGCGCGGCTACATGCTCCGCCAGCACGTCAAGGCCGGGATCACCGGATGGGCGCAGGTCAATGGGCTCCGCGGCGAGAGCGATCTTCGCAAACGGATCCAGCTCGACCTGTTCTATATCCGCCATTGGTCGATCGGGTTTGATATCAAGATTCTTTGGCTGACGATGTTCCGCGGGTTTGTGCACCGCAACGCGCACTGAATCACCCAGCTGTATCCAGGTTTCCTGCCAGCCCCGTGCACGGTGAAGCGTTCGGCCATCGATTGCACAGGCATGCGGGCTTTCCGGATTAGAATCAGCATGCCAAGGTCTTCCAAGCAAGAGCCCGACGGATCGCCTTGCTGCATCGAGTGCAGCTACGACCTCACAAGTCTGTCCGCCGAGGGCGTCTGTCCCGAATGCGGCACATCGATCTCGCTCTCGTTGCAAGAACGTTTGCTCCGCAATGAGCCGCACGAGTGGCTTGCCTTGGTGGCCAAGGGGGTTCGCGATTGGCATCGCGGCTTGACGATGCTCATCGTCCTTGCGTTGATCACGTTGATCGTGGGCATGATCGTGATCCTGCTTGAGGCTACCGGCTCGTTGATCGACGACGTCAGTCCGCTCGCTGGCAACATCCTGACGATCTGCCTGATTCTTGCGCTTCTCGCGGCTTGCGTGTTGTACGTCCGGGGCGTCTGGCTCATGACGACACCGAAGGCCGACGACACCAGTATCGTCGGGGCCATCCGTGTGCCGGCTCGATGGCTGGCCTT
>JAJDDL010000049.1 GCA_029260335.1 Phycisphaerales bacterium
GGTGACCCATGTGTTGCGTGGGCAGGAGCATTTAATTAACACGCCGCGGCATGTGGCGTTGCAGCGGGCGATGGGGTTTGGGTCGCCGACGTATGCGCATTTGCCGTTGATTTTCAACCCGGATGGCAGCAAGATGTCCAAGCGGGATAAGGACAAGGCCGCGAAGGTGGCGTTGAAAGCCGCGGGCCTGGATGCTGGTGGGCTGGCGTCGCTTGCGTCGGCCATCGAGAGTCCGGCTGGAGAGATCGAGAGTTGGCTTGGGGACAAAAAGGCGCAGTTGTCGCTTGAGAGGCTCGATGCGATTGCGGGTGAGTTGGGTGTCGTGTTGCCCGAGGTGAATGTGAGCGATTTCTCTGCGAGCGGATATCTGCCGGAAGTCCTGTGCAACTACTTGGGGCTACTGGGCTGGAATCCGGGCGGAAAGAGCGAAGATGGCACGGATCTGGAGCGGTTCGATCTCGCGTTCCTGGGCGAGAACTTCTCGATTGAGCGGCTTGGCAAGAAGGCGAGCAAGTTCGATCGTGACAAGTTGATGGCGTTTAACGCGGACACGATTCAGAAGGATCTGAGTGACGAGGTGTTTCGCGATCGGTGGCGTGCTTGGGCGGGCGAGTATGCGCCGGACGTGGCGGCGGTTCTCGGGGCCGATGACGCTCGCGCGTTGGCGCTTGCGGCTGCGGCCAAGCCCAGGACCAAGACGTTGCGCGACGCGGCGGATCATGTGCGGTTTGCGCTGGTGGCTGACGATGCGATCGAGTTTGAGGAGAAGGCGGTTGCCAAGGCGCTGCGCAAGGGTGAGCCGAGTGGGTTGGTGCGGCTGGGTGAGATTCGCGCGGTGATTGAGGCGATGGAGCCGTTTGCGCCTGAGAAGATCGACGGTGCGATCAAGGGCTGGTGCGAGGAGCACGGCGTGGGGATGGGCAAGGTTGCGCAGCCGCTCAGGGTGGCGATGACCGGCGGGACGGTGAGTCCGGGGTTGGGCGAGACTCTTGCGCTGATCGGTAAGCCTGGGGTGCTTGCTCGGATCGTTCGTTGTCTGGCGGTTTGTTCGGATTGAAACTCGGAGGGGATCTCACCGCGGAGGGCCGCAGAGAGCCGCGGAGTTGAGACAGGAGAGGGCAGAGTGTCTTAGCCACAATCCGCTCTGACTCCCTGTTCCCCCTTTGCGGCCCTCTGCGGCCCTCCGCGGTGAACTCCCCTCTTACGCGGGCTTCAGGCGATAGAGGCGTTGCTCTCGGAAATCGCGATTGGAAATGCGTGAAGCCGAGGTCTCCAGGAGCACTTGGCAGATGTCTGCGACGATTTCGGGGCGGTGGAGGTAGCCCCAGTGGTCGAACATGCGCTCGCGGGCTGAGACGTCGTCTCGTTCGAGGACGTTGGCGGCGGTGCGGATGAACGGGTCGTTGGACGTGGCTGCTTGGGGGGTGCCTCGGAGGTTGGAGGTATCGACCACGATGGAGCGGGCGGGGATCTTGTGGAGGTCCTTGGGGCCGCATCGGCCGAGGCGTTTCTCGGCGTTTTTGGTCCACTCGCTGACTCGCAGGGCATCGTCGCTCTTGTGGTTGTAGACGTGGAGCCGGTCGGCGAACTCGGGGAGTTGGTGGAGCGGTTGGCCTTGTTCGAGGGCTGTCCAATCGGCGTCGGCGGCGAGCATGATGGCCTGGCCGAAGACGCTGAGGCGGAAGAAGTCGAAGGCGATGATGGATCGCAGGAACTCTTCGAGGACTTGGTTGCCCATGGAGTGGGCGGCGATGTGGATCTTGTGGCCGCAGAAGGGTGGGGCGGTGATGTTGCCCGATGAGTCGCGTTTGGGCTCGAAGAAGTCGCGATAGAACTGGACGGTCTTGGCGAAGACGCGGCCGAGGAGCTGGCCGGACTCGACGGCGATGCGTTGGTCGGACTTGTACTTGCGCAGGGAGCCCCACGAGGGCCAAGTGAAATACATGATGCGGCCGATAGGGCTCTTGGGGTTTTCGACGTAGATCTCGTGGAGGCGTTGGAGGTGTCTGAGGGCGTCGCACCAGGAGTAGTTGAAGCCGTGGAGGAAGAAGAGGGTGTCGCCTCGGTTGGCGGGGGCGTTGCACATCTCGTTGTAGACCTCAAGGAACATCCGCTTGCTGGAGCGCAGGCTTGTAGAGTCGGTCTCATTGCGGAGGTCGTTGTAGTTCTGGACGTCCTCGTCGGGGACAACGGTGACGGCATTGCGGACCTTGTCGTCGTTGGGGTCGGTGCCCCGTTGCCAGGGCTCGAATGTTGCGACTCGGAATGTGGGTAGGGGTTGGCGTTTGCGGTCGGTGACGACCTCGACGAGCTTGCCGTTGATCCGCCGGCGTTTGACTTCGCGGTTGGTGATGATCCAGTGCATAGGTGGCTCCCTTGGGCGCGAGCCTACTGGAAAGTCTGACTCAAGTGTGTGTCACGTGAAGAACGAGCGGTGGCTCGGGGGTGTTCTCGATTGGAGGCATTGGCTCCGTTGTTGGGTGGATCCTCCGCCCCTCCGGGGCGGGTTCGTAGCGCGTCTTTCCACGGGATGCGCTCGCCCATGGCTCGCTTCACCCGTGGCTCCATGCCCGGACCCCTTCGGGGTCCATGACGCGGACTGGGTCGGGGTCAGGGTTTTCGACTTCTGAGGGTCGGCGTAGGTGGGTCCAATCTGGGGTCCTCGGCGGCTCTCCGCGGTGAGATCTCCGCCGTAGGATGCGGGATGGAAGAAGACCGGCAGTTGCACTTTGTTGAGCAGATCATCGAGGACGACATCGCGAGCGGGAAGTGGGGGCCTTCGGGCGATCGCTCGGTGCTGCGGACTCGGTTTCCGCCTGAGCCCAACGGGTATCTGCATATCGGGCATACCAAGGCGATCTGTCTGAACTTTGGGCTTGCGCAACGCTTCGGCGGGCGGTGCGTGCTGCGGTTCGATGACACGAACCCCGCAAAAGAAGAGCGGGAGTACATTGACGCGATCCAGGACGACATCCGCTGGCTGGGGTTTGAGTGGGGCGAGGCTCTGCACGCCTCGGATTATTTCGAGTGGATGTATGAGCTTGCGCTGAGGTTGATCGACAGCGGGAAGGCGTACGTGTGCGAGCTTTCGGGCGAGGAGGTCCGGGAGACTCGTGGGACGCCGACTGAGCCGGGCAAGGCGAGTCCGTATCGGGATCGGGACCCGGCGGAGTCGCGGGATCTGTTCGAGCGGATGCGCAAGGGAGAGTTCCCTGATGGATCGCGGACGCTGCGGGCGAAGATTGA
>JAJDDL010000481.1 GCA_029260335.1 Phycisphaerales bacterium
CGTGGTCTTGCGTGCGACGGGCTTGCGAGCCGTGCTCTTACGAGCGACGGGCTTGCGTGCCGTGGTCTTGCGAGCGGTCGTGGTCTTGCGAGCCGGGCTCTTGCGAGCGGTGGTCTTGCGTGCGGTCGTGGTCTTGCGTGCCGGGCTCTTGCGAGCGGTCGTGGTCTTGCGAGCCGGGCTCTTGCGGGTCTTGCTGGCGGCCGTGGTCTTGCGGGCGGGCTTGCGGGTCGAGGTCGACTTGCGAGCCGGTGTTCGTTTGCTGCCGGCGCTGTGCGTCGACTTCCTTGTTGTCCTGCTTGTCCTTGCGGGCATGAGATCTACTCCTCGTGAGGTCCGGCGAGGCTCTCCCGCCGATTCGTCCATGAATGCCCAGTGTGGGCAAAGTCCGCTCCCATCGCATGATGGGCAATGACACGGACGTTGCCGCCAATCGGTCCCAACTCCTCTGAAGATGAGCATTTCGTCCAAAAAACTCTGGAACGCGCGAAAGTTGCACGTAAGAACGAGGAATGTCGCGCGCAGAGCCCCACAAGGCCGAATGATGCATGAACCCATGATCAAGTCCAAACCAGCGTGGTCGCCCGATTCCTGGAGGGCTCTCGAGCCCTGCCATCAGTTCGCCTATCCAGATCCCAAAGCCCTGGAGGCAGCCTCCGAACGGCTGGCCTCGTTGCCTCCCCTGGTCACCTCCTGGGAGATCGAGGCTCTGAAGGCCCAGCTCGCCGAGGCCCAGGAGGGCAAGCGATTCGTGCTCCAGGGCGGCGATTGTGCCGAGTCGCTCGACGCGTGCACGCCCGACGAGGTCACCACGCGCCTCAAGATCCTCTTGCAGATGAGCCTCGTGCTCGTGCAGGGCACCAAGAAGCCCGTGGTCCGGATGGGCCGGTTCGCGGGCCAGTACGCCAAGCCCAGATCCAGCCCGACCGAGACCCGTGAGGTCGACGGCAAGCAAGAAACCCACGAGAGCTACTTCGGCGATCTGGTCAATGGCCCGGCGTTCACGGCTGAGGCCCGCGCCCCCGATCCCGATCGCATGCTCCGCGGCTACCACCACGCGGCCATGACACTCAACTTCGTCCGCTCACTGTGTGAAGCGGGCTTTGCCGATCTGCACCATCCCGAGTATTGGGATCTGCGGTTCTTTTCCAACGCGGCCCTGAGCCCCGAGAAGCGCGAGCGATTCGAGAACGCCAGCCGCGAGCTGGCATCGGCGCTGCGTTTCATGGAGGCATTGGGCGAGAAGAGCGTGGACGATCTCTCGCGCGTGCGGTTCTTCACCGGGCACGAGGGGCTCAATCTCTACTATGAGAGTGCGCAGACGCGCCAGGTGCCAAGGCGAAACGACTACTACAACCTCACGACGCACATGCCCTGGATTGGGGAGCGGACCCGTGCGCTCGACAGCGCACATGTCGAATACTTCAGGGGCATCGCCAATCCCATCGGCGTCAAGGTCGGGCCCAAGGCCGACCCCGTCGAGTTGCTGGATCTCATCGATGTGCTCAATCCGCACGGCGAGCCGGGCAAGATGGTGATCATCACGAGGCTTGGCGCCGAGCACGTGGGCAAGGTGTTGCCGCGCTTGGTACGAGTTGTCAGCAGTGCTCACAAGCCGGTGCTGTGGGTTTGTGACCCCATGCACGCCAACGGCATAACCACGCCCCAGGGCGTCAAGACACGCTCGTTCGATGACATCCTCTCCGAGCTCGAAGAGACCTGCGATATCCACGCCAGCGAAGGCCACCCGCTCGGCGGCGTGCACTTCGAGCTCACCGGGCACGACGTGACCGAGTGCGTGGGCGGAGCAGGCGGCTTGCGAGCCGAGGATCTGCACCAGAACTACACCAGCCACTGCGATCCCCGGCTGAACTATGAACAGAGCCTGGAAATCGCTTTCTTGCTTGCTCGCAAGTTAGGTGGCTGACCGCCCTTTGAGCCTCGAAGCCCGGCTCTTGACATTCAATGGCCAAGAAACTCTGAAATGGTGGTGAAGTCGCGATAGGCGTATTCCGATGGCGCTGCTCAGCGTCGGCCGCAAGGTCGAAAGCCACTGAGGGCACAGACATGGCCATCGCCGAGTTGTTGGACTTTGGTTTACAGCGCGACACATGGACTCGCGAGACTGGCTACGACCGAAGGCGGTCCGAGCGTGAGCCCACGTGTGAGCGTGCGATGCTGGCCTCGACCAGTGTCGATGGCTTCCAGCGTTTGGTGGGCGTGGAACTGCTCGATATCAGCGCTGAGGGCTACGGCCTATTCAGCACCGAGCTCATCCCCACGGGCGAGCCGTGCACGGTCTTTCGCGATGAGCTGCACCTGGGCCGGACCGCGGGTGTCGTAACACGCGTTGCGGAAACCGACGGCGGGTACATCCTCGGCGTCAGCACGTGCGAAGCGCTCGCGGCGTAAGTCGCACGCTCCGTCCCGCAGTTCCAACACGAGCCCGAAGCGCAAGCGAGGTCCCTCGGATGCTAAAGAGCACCCCGAGTTCTCGCGTTTTTTATTGCGCTTGCATGCACGCCCTTGCGCCTTAGTCTCAATGCTCTGAAACTCTTCGCGATTTGGTCCGAATACGATTAGCCGTAGAGTCGCGAGCGTATCGGAGCCTCGAAGAACATCGCTTGCGCTTCGGGCTCGTAGTAGTGCATCGCTAATAAACGCAACGCTTGCGCGTGAACCCCGGCGCTCCGGGGTCGAGCTTCGAGAGCAAGGATGCGATGCGAGGTCCGGCTTGTCCATCGCCGTAGGGGCTTGTGATCGCGCTGCGGTCTAAGCTGCACGCCCGCTGAATCGTCGCCCGGATTTCCTCGACCGCCTCGTTCGGCGCGTGCACGACGTTGCCCGTGGTTTCGCGCCCGCCCTGGCGCGGCCCGATATCCGCCGCCGGGACCTGCAGCGCCGACGCCTCGATCAACGCCGCCGAGCTGTTGCCAATCAGCGCTCCGCCCGAGTCACTCAACCGCTTGAGAAGCCCAACGAACTGTCCGCGAGGCAGGTGCAATCGATGGGGCCCACCCCAGGTCTCGATCGCCCGCACGATCCCGGCTCTACCCGGATCGAAGTTGGGCATGAGCGCCAGCGTTCGCCGGCCCTCGCACGCCGCGAGCACGCCAGTCATGATCGCTTCTTCCGCCTCGTTGGTTCGCCCGACCGGGTGCATCAGGACGACAAGCTCTGGTGAGCCAAGGTCTTCAAAGCCGTCATCATCCAGGGGGTCGATCGAAGCCAAGCCGTCAATCGCGGGCGATCCCACGACGTGGACCATCTCCGGTCGCTCACCCATGCGCAGGATGCGTTCGCCCGATTGCTCGCTTGCCGCAAGGTGCAGGTGCGCGAGCTTGGTGATCGCATGCCGCATTGCCTCGTCTGCGACGCCCTCGGCTCTATCGCCTCCGTGAATGTGGGCGAGCGCAAACCCGCCGACACTCGCTGCGGTCGCGCCGGCCATCGCCTCGATCCGATCACCCAAGACCACGACCCAGTCCGGCTGGTGGAACTCCAGGACGCGCCCGAAGCGCTGCACGCCCTTGCCGAGCGCTTCGACATCGGCGCTGCGCCCTGTACGCCCGGCGACCTGCATCGGCACGCGATCGATCACCTCGAAGCGGGCGGCGACCTCTCGATAGGTCAATGTCGGGCCGACCAGGTGCGACCCCGCGGTGATCACCAGCGGTTCAAGCGCGGGGCTCTGCAAGCACGCGGCGATCACAGGTTCCAGGAGCCCAAACTCGGCACGCGAGCCGGTGATGATCCCGACCTTGCGCGGCCGCTCGGGCTGGTCGGCAAACTCACCGGGTCTGGTCGAAGGCTCACCCGCCCAGCCATCGCCGATCATGGTGTGCCGTCCTGGGTCGCGAGATGGATCAAGCAGTTCTCCAAGAGACGATTATCCGCGCGCCACGATCGTCAGGCTTTCAGTGCTTCTACCACGTCCTTGACCACCCAGCTCATCGCGAGCTTGGCGCTGCGCGTTCCGGCGGCGATGTGGGGCGTGAGGACCGCATTCACCAGCCCGACCAAGGGCGAATCCTCGGGGATCGGCTCGGGATCATGCACATCCAGCACGGCACGGGCGGTGCCGTGGGATCGCAAGAACGCGGCGAGTGAGGCTGGATCGATCACAAAGCCCCGGCTGGTGTTCACGATGAGCACGCCTGGCTTGGCGTGGGCCAACTCACCGGCCGCGAGCATGCCGCGATTCTCCGCACGCCCGTCGACGTGGATGGTCAGGATATCGCTCGCTTCAAGGAGCTCTTCGCGGCTCACTGGGCTGGCACCCCACCGATCCGGTTCTTCGACTTCTCGGAGGTCGTGGTAGATGACTCGGAGTCCCAGCGCAGTCGCGGCTCGCGCCACACGCGATCCGATCCGTCCCAGGCCCCAGATGCCAAGCGTGAGGTCGGCAAGATCATGCGAGACCTGGGCCCGCTCGCGATCGGCCTTCCAGGCTTCCAACGAGAGTCCTGCGGAGGCCGCGGGTCTGGGCCTTGCATAATCGAGCACGACGCACATCACATACTCGACAACGCTCTGGGTGTTTGCGTCCGGTGTGTGGACGACGCGCACGCCGCGTTTGGCGCAAGCCTCAAGATCTACGTTGTCTAAGCCGACGCCGGCTCTGGCAACGACGCGCAGCGCAGGTGCTTGTGCAAGCAATGACTCGTCGACTTGGGTGTAGGTGCGGACAACCAAGGCCTCGCACTTGGCGAGCGTTTCTTGGAATGTGGGAGAGCCTTGATCCGCGCGGACCACGTCACATCGTTCCGAGAGCCACGCGAGCGGCTCGGGCTCGATCTGCTCGGCGATCAGAACCAGGAAATTAGTCGTCGTCGTCCTCGCCATCGTGCTCAGCGGGTTCGATGATCGCGCTCATGGCGCCGACGCAGCCGGCGATCAGCTCATCGCGACCGTACGCGTGGACCTGCTCCTGCTTGAGCTCGGCGAGTTCCTTGTGGGTGGTCTTGCAAACCACTCTGCCGTCGGCATCGACCGTCTTGGCGAGCTGGTAGGCCTTTTCGAGCGGGTGGCCGAACAACTGCTGCATCATCCGGATCACGTAGTCGTAGGTATGCTCATCGTCGTCGAGCAGCACGACATTCCACGGCAGCGGCCGTTTGGTCTGGTGCTCGGTCTGAACCTCTGTTTGCGTTCCTGGCATCACACTATCTTACTATTCCATGGCCGAAAAGTCAGCAGCGCCAGCTAATCACCATCAAACAGCGGATGTTTTGAGGACATATTCGGACGCTGGGCGGGTTTGGGTGCACACGAACACATGTCTGAGCCCGGCGATCCGCTCAGCCGACCTCCAATGTCTCGCCTGGCTGCATCGCCCGCACCTCGACGCCCTCGGGCCGAAACGCGGAAATATCGCTTGTGAGCAAGGGCCAGGTGCCGTAGTGGATCGGGATCGCCATGCGGGGGTTGATCATCTCGGCGGCGAGCTTGCCTAGCTCGGGGCCCATGGTGAACCGATCGCCCACGGGGATCATCGCGACGTCGGGCTTGTAGATCTCGCCGAGGAGTTTGAGGTCGCCGAAGAGCCCGGTGTCGCCCAGGTGATAGAGGGTGATGCCCCCGATGTTGGCGATGATGCCGCAGGGCATGCCCATGTACTTGCCCTCGAAGCTCGAAGAGTGGAACGCCTGGGTGAAGGCGATCCAGCCGAAGGGGGTCTCGATCTTGCCGCCGGGGTTGCCCGGCTCACATTTCTCGTGTCCCTGGCTCTGGAAATACTCGCAGATCTCGTACGCGGCGTACACGGTCGCGTTGCACGCCTCGGCGATCATGACGCTATCGCCCATGTGGTCGTCGTGGCCGTGCGTGAGCGCGAGCGCGGTGCACCGAAGATTCAACGGTTTCTTCACGGCAACCGGGTTGTTTTCCAGGAATGGATCGATCGCCAGAGCGTGCTGGCCATCGCTGATCAGGAATCCTGAGTGGCCGAGAAACTCGATGGTGACTGACACGTCAATCTCCTCTCTATGTACCTGGCATCGGATCCGCGAACGCACTCTCTGCAAGGTCGATCGCTCGGGCCAGCGCCGCCGCCTTGTTCACCGTTTCCTGAAACTCATCGGGCGCCATGGAGTCGGCGACGATCCCTCCAGCCGCTTGGACATGATATGTCCATGAGTCGTCGGTTTTGAGCGCGATGGGGACGACCATCGTGCGAAGCGCGAGGGCGAGGTCCATGTTGCCGTCGAGTCCGGCGTAGCCCATGCCCCCGCCGTAGGGCCCGCGGCGCAGCGGCTCGAGCTCGTCGATGATCTGCATCGCGCGGATCTTGGGCGCCCCCGAGATCGTGCCCACGGGCAGCGCCGCCCGCAGGGCGTCCCACGCGTCGAGCCCGTCGCGCACGCTGCCGGTGACGGTCGAGCTGATGTGCATGACATGGCTGTAGCGTTCGATCTCCATGCAGCTCTCGAGCTTGACGGATTCGGGGCTGGCGACCTTGCCCAC
>JAJDDL010000482.1 GCA_029260335.1 Phycisphaerales bacterium
GTTATCCCTTGCCGACCTGGTCGGTTCATCCCAGCGGATGCATCCTTGTTGAATCTTCCCGCGGCGTGAAAGAGCCGCCGCTACGATCGGGCCTTGGAAGGGCCCATGACAGAACCAACCGAAGAACGTAAGCAAGAGCAGCCCCACGAACTCGAGCTGGAGCGCGCGCGAAAACGCGATCGCGTTCGCGAGCTGGGGCTCGATCCGTATGGCCAGAGAACAGAGGGGTTGCTCCCACTCGCCCAGGCCTCGGCGAGGTTTGACGCGCAGGCCGATGACGAGTTCAAGGCCCGGGGCAAGGAAGAAGGCTACGAGGACCGACGTCCGGTCGTGCGGGTTGCCGGGCGTGTGGTGCTCCAGCGTGACAACGGCAAGCTGATCTGGCTCAACCTGCGCGATGAGACTGGGGATATCCAGGTCGCCGTGAGCAAGCGCGACTGTGATGAACTTGGATTTGAAGTCGCGAAGATGACCGATCTGGCAGACCAGGTCATCGCAGAGGGTCCGCTAGTCAAGACTCGTACGGGTGAGGTGACGATCTGGGCGAGTTCTCTGCGCCCGGCGGCCAAGGCGATGACTCCACCCCCAGAGAAGCACGCCGGGCTTAAGGACTTGGAGGTGCGCTACCGCAAACGCTACATCGATCTGTGGTCCAACCCGGACGCGATGGACATCATGCGACTTCGGTCGAACATCGTCACGCGCATCCGCAGGTTCTTGGATGACTTAGGGTTCTTAGAGGTGGAAACTCCGGTGCTGCAGACACTTGCCGGTGGAGCCGCGGCGAGACCCTTCGTGACGCACATGAATGCGCTGGATCTCCAGTTGTACATGCGCGTCGCGCCGGAGCTGTTCCTCAAGCGACTATTGGTAGGTGGATTTGCTAAGGTTTACGAGCTCGCTCGCAACTTCAGGAATGAAGGGGTTGATCGCAGCCACAATCCTGAGTTCACGATGCTTGAGTTGTATCAGGCCTACGGCGACTATCGCGCCATGATGGAACTGACCGAGAGCCTCATTCGCGATCTGGCCACGCTTGTCATTGCAAGTACGCGCGATCCCGGAGAGGAAAACAAGGCAGATGGCGGGTATTTAGAGGGCCTCAGAATCGCATTTGGTGATATCACAGTCGATTACTCACAGCCGTTCGAGGTGGTTGCGTATGAGGAATTGTTCATGGAGGCCCACGGGTTTTCGATGCGAGATGAGCAGGCAGTCCGAGACGCAGGTCAGCGTCGTGGGATGGACTCGAAGCTGGATCATTGGCTCATCGTCGGCAAGCTCTTTGATGAAGCCGAGGATGCGATCGATCCCACGCGCCCAACATTCGTGGTTGATTACCCGGCAGCTCTTTGCCCCCTAACAAAGCACAAGAGTTCGGATCCAACGCTCGCCGAACGATTTGAGTTGCATATCGCGGGGATGGAACTTGCCAACGCGTACACCGAGCTCAATGACCCGGAAGTGCAGCGCGAGCGGTTCGAGGCGCAGCTCGCGGGCATCGACCCAGAGGAATCGACATTCCGAACCTTGGATGAGGATTTTCTCGAAGCGCTGAAGGTTGGCATGCCCCCGGCGGGCGGTCTTGGGATTGGAATTGACCGGCTTGTAATGGCAATTACGGGTCGCGACTCAATCCGAGACGTTCTGCTCTTCCCCTTGATGCGCCCGCTTAGTGATTGATTATTTTCATAGACATACACCTTAGTACTTTTGTTACCACACGCGGGATTTTCCTGGTACCCTGAATGAGCCAACTGAACTAAGCGAAAGTACTTCTAACTTCTACATGTATCAGTTTGGACATTAGGTGTTAGGCTACAACTGTGTTTTCGAGTAGGTCGAGCGCCTAATATCGCGGCTCTTACACCGTCGCGTGGCATAGGCATAGCGGCGGATTTCTATTTGGGGGTTTTGAAAGGAGCCGTGCATGGCCAAGAAAAGATCGAAAAAGCGAGGACGGAAACCGGCTGGTACTCGAGGGCGTCCCCCTGGAGCTGCGAGCATCTCGCGGGTTTCCACATCGGTGCTCCTCAAGGAAGTTGATCGCCGCGAACGCCAGGCCGACCAGTTGCTCGGCGAGCGCGACTCATTGGTTGCGCGTTTGGATGAGATCGACGCCGAACTTGCCAACTTCGATGTAGCCGGTGCCGCAGCCCCTTCGCGCGCTCCGGCCGCCACGCGTGGCCGCAAGCCCGCAGGCGGCAAGCGTGGCCCGCGGCCCAAGAACAAGACGACCCTCGAGGGTGCAATGGTGTCGGTCATTAAGAACAAGACGATGGGGGTGTCGGAGATTGCCGACGCGGTCAAGAAGAGCGGCTACAAGACGAATGCCGCGAACTTCCGGACCATGGTCAACCAGACTTTGATCAAGAGCAAGAGCTTCAAGAAGATCGAACGCGGTCTGTACACGACCGCTTGAGTTCGACTCGCGGGAAGTTCACAAAGCAACAGGGCGTTCGCCAATGGCGAACGCCCTGATTCTTTTTGTCCAGTTGTCCCAGGCTTGGGAGATCCGCGGGCCGATTAGCGAGGCAGCGGCTCGGGGGTCAGGCGGCTGGGCCGATCCCAATACAGGGCCCTGCCCAGGTCCTCCCAGAACATCCGCTCGTTCTCGTCGACCATGATCGCAAGGTTGTTGAGCACGTCGTCGGGCCGCTCATAGAGCGTGGTGAGCTCGGGCGAGGGCTCGAGGCGGACGCTCATCGCATCTGCGCTGGTGGACTTGCACCCGCTGAGGGCGATCCCGCCTGCCAAAGACATCACACCCAGGCATACTTTGAACGACTTCATCAGGAACTCCTCGTATCGCGGAACGGTCGTAGAACGGGGTTTGTACCGCGTCTTGGCCCGCGGGTCAACGCGTGGCAGGATTATTCGCCAAATCCTCCCATCCAGTTCCAAACTGGGCGGTCTTTGGCAGAGTCTGCGAAACCGGGCAGTCGATTGCCACGGACAATGGTAGACTGGAAAATGACCGGGCTCGCCCCGCGTCGGGATCCTCGGGAACTGGTATCTGAACCACTTCGATCCCCACGGGAACGCCCCTAGCGTCGCGATGGTCAAGCCTCCATTGAGGGGAAGGCCGGGACGATGCAAGGCGTGCCCACCTCGAAAGAGGGGTTCGGAACCGCGCCGAGGGCTCTCACGCAGGGGGACCCGGTTTTTTTACGCGCTCGGCGGTCTGGAGCACGCGTTCCTGCCAGATCGACAGATTAAGATACGCAATACCACGCATAATCCTGGAGCATTTCGCTCTGGGGGCATTCGCTTCATGGCATCGGGATTGCCTCTTGGTCCTGGGAGATTGGAGCAGCCATGCAGCCAGACAAACTCACGACCATCGCCCAGCAGGTTCTTGCCTCGGCTCAGACCGATGCGGTAGGTCGGGATAACCCCGAAGTTGGCGGTCTGCACGTGCTGGCGGCGATCGTCGAAGAGAAGAGCGGGCCCGCTCGCTCGATCCTGGAACGGGCCGGCGGCGATGCCGATCGGATCGCCCAGATCACCCAGGCCGAGCTCGATCGGTTGCCCAAGGTCTCTGGTGGCGGCGGTGCGGGCGGGCGGGAGATCATGGAGATCCTCGGCAAGGCCGACGCCCAGGCCAAGGCCTTGGGCGACGCGTACATCTCAAGCGAACACCTGCTGCTCGCGTTGTGCGAAGTCAGAACCGGTGCCAAGGAGCTGCTCGAGACCCTCGGCATTGAGCAGAAACACCTGAAGGACGCGATCAAACAGATCCGCGAGTCCTCGGGTGTCCAGAGCATCAACGACCCGAACGCCGAGAGCAGCTACGAGGCGCTGAGCAAGTACGCGATCGACCTGACCGAGAAGGCCCAGCAGGGCAAGCTCGACCCGGTGATCGGTCGGGACGAAGAAATCAGGCGTTGCATGCAAGTGCTCAGCCGTCGCACCAAGAACAACCCGGTGCTGATCGGCGAGCCCGGCGTGGGCAAGACCGCGATCGCCGAGGGTTTGGCGCTGCGGATTATCAACGGCGACTGCCCGAGCTCGATGCGTGAGAAGCGAGTCATGGCACTGGATGTCGGGCAGCTTCTGGCGGGCGCGAAGTTTCGTGGAGAGTTTGAGGAACGACTCAAGGCGGTGCTGCGCGAAGTCCAGGCGTCCGACGGCGAGATCATTCTCTTCATCGACGAGTTGCACACAATCGTGGGCGCCGGGGCAGCCGAGGGCGCGGTGAGCGCGGGCAATCTGCTCAAGCCGGCACTCGCGCGTGGTGAGTTGCGGGCGATTGGCGCGACCACGCTCGATGAGTATCGCAAGCACATCGAGAAGGACCCGGCGTTCGAGCGGCGCTTCCAGCCCGTGTTCGTCGGAGAGCCGAGCGTGGAAGAGACCGTCGCGATCCTGCGCGGCTTGAAGGAGCGTTACGAGGCGCACCATGGCGTGCGGATCCAGGATGGCGCGTTGCTCGCCGCGGCCAGCCTCAGTCATCGCTATATCGCCGATCGTTTCCTGCCCGACAAGGCGATCGACTTGGTCGATGAGTCTGCGAGCAAGCTCCGCATTGAGAGTGATAGCTTGCCGACCGAGCTCGATGAGCTTCGACGGCGGATCATGCAACTGGAGATCGAGCGCGAGGCACTCAAGATCGATAAGTCGAGCAAGAGCGACGGCAGCGTAAAGGAACTAGACCGCGTGGAGCGCGAGCTGGGCGAGTTGCAAGAGAAGAACAACGCCCTCACGGCTCAGTGGGAACGCGAGAAGAAAGACCTGGATGCGATTAAGGGCATTAAGGAAGAGATGGATGCCAAGCGCGTCGAGCTTGAGCAGGCCCAGCGCCGGGGCGACCTTGAAGCCGCGGCAAGGATCCAGTACGGCGAGATTCCCGAGTTAGAAAAGCAGTTTGCCGACGCAGAAATCTCCAGCCGAGCGCGCGAGGAATCGGGCGAGGCATTGGTGAAAGAAGAGGTCGACGCGGAGCTGATCGCAGAGGTCGTCGGGCGTTGGACGGGCATTCCAGTCTCGCGTCTGATCGAGTCTGAGCGAGAGAAGCTCGCGCGGATGGAAGAGCAACTGATGAATCGCGTGATCGGCCAGGACCATGCGCTGGAAGCAGTATCGAACGCGGTGCGCAGAAGCAGAGCGGGGCTTGGCGATCCGAACCGGCCGATCGGCAGCTTTCTGTTCTTAGGACCCACCGGCGTGGGCAAGACCGAGACGTGCAAGGCGCTCGCGGAGTTCTTGTTCGACACCGAAGAGGCGATGGTCCGGATCGACATGTCGGAGTACATGGAGAAGCACTCGGTCAGCCGATTGATTGGCGCGCCTCCCGGCTACGTTGGCTATGAAGAGGGCGGAGCGCTGACCGAGGCGGTCCGGCGCAGGCCGTACGCCGTGATCTTGATGGATGAGATCGAGAAGGCGCATCCGGACGTGTTCAACGTGCTGCTGCAGTTGCTCGATGACGGGCGATTGACCGACGGCCAGGGCCGCACGGTTGATTTCCGTAACGCGATCGTCGTGATGACGAGCAATCTGGGCTCGAGCAAGATCCAGGAGATGACCGAGGCCGGTGCCGAGGATTGGGAGATCGAGGCGACGGTCCGCGATCTGATCCGCCACGGGCCCGGGCTCGACGTCAAGGGCAAGGGCCTGACGCCGGACATGGAATCGGGCGAGCTCAATGCTCGGCTGCGGATGGACACCCAGGAGCCGTTTTTCAGGCCCGAACTGCTTAACCGGATCGACGAGACGGTTGTGTTCCATCAGCTCAAGCGTGAGGCGATCGGTTCGATCGTGGAAATCCAGCTTGAGTTCTTGCGGCAAAGGCTCGCAGAGCGCGAAATGACGATCGAACTCTCCCAAGAAGCAAAGGACCTGATCGCAAGCGAAGGCTGGGACCCCGCATTCGGAGCCCGCCCGCTCAAGCGTGTTATTCAGCACCGGATCGAGAACCCTCTGGCGAGTCGGATTCTGAATGGGGACCTGGGACCGGGCGATCGGGTTGCAGTTGGGGTCGAGGGCCAGAGCCTGACATTCACGAAGCGGTAGCTTTGCTCGGCAAATACCGAGCTTTCATTGCAAACATTTGAATCGCGCGGACGTATGTGTGCGAAGGTGAGAGTACCAAGGAGGCCAGGGTGTCATTGCACATTGAGATTGGGTATCGCGGTACGGATCGCTCGGACGCTTTGGACGAGCATGTCGGCCAAGAGTTGGACTCGGCTATTGGCCGGTTCGCTCCTCGGATCACGCGAGTTGAGGTACATCTGTCTGATGACAACGGCCCACAGAAGGAAGGGCCGCGAGATAAACGGTGTCTGATGGAGGCGAGGCCGGCTTCGATGGATCCGGTCGTAGCCGAGCACGAGGGCGATGATCTCTATGATGTCGTGCGCGAAGCCGCACGCAAGCTGGAACGTGTGCTGGATCGCAGATTCAAGACCTCTTAAGACCCCGCTTAGCGATTCATCGACTTTGGATTGGAAAGCAAACGCCGTGCGATGTGTGGCGGGGAGGGATCGTGGCCGGATCAGCTCAGCGGTATCACAACGAGCCGAGCGGCAGGCGCGTCGCTGCGGACGCGATTGTTGGACCATTTGAGCGTTTCACGCGGATGGAGGCGTCCAGCGGCATCCTGCTCATGGCAGCGGCGGTCGCGGCGTTGGTCTGGGTCAACACGCCCTGGGGTGCTTCCTACGCGCAGGTGTGGACCGAGAGCACTTTCACGGTCGGCGTGAGCGAATGGGCGCTCACGAAGCCCGTGGTCGTGTGGATCAATGACCTGCTTATGGCCTTGTTCTTCCTGCTCGTCGGGCTGGAGATCAAGCGAGAGATTCTGCGCGGCGAGCTGCGCTCGTTCAAGCAAGCGTCGCTGCCGATTGCCGGCGCGGTAGGTGGAATGGTCGTGCCCGCGGCGATCTACGCGATCGTGAACGCCGGGCATCCGACGATCCGCGGCTGGGGCGTGCCCATGGCGACCGACATTGCCTTCGCGTTGGGCGTGCTCGCGCTGCTCGGTTCGCGAATTCCGCTCAGCTTGCGGATCTTCCTCACGTCACTCGCGATTGTCGATGACCTCGGGGCGTTGCTTGTCATCGCGCTGTTCTATACCGAGAGCATTAAGTCGGAGTATCTCTTGTACGCGGGTCTCACGCTGCTTGCGCTGGGCGTACTTAACATCGCGGGCTTCAGACGAATGACCCTCTATTTGGTGCTTGGACTGTTCTTGTGGTTCTTCGTGCTCAAGAGCGGTATCCACGCAACCATCGCGGGCGTGTTGCTCGCGGCGATGATCCCCATCTCGGCCCGCGTTGATCGCAAGGCCTATGCGGAGTTTCTTCGCCGAGCCGAGAGCGACTTTCAGGCGGGCGGGGTCGAAGGTGAGCGTGCGGATCTGACTGAACAACAGCGGAGCATTGCGATCGCGATTGAGAAAGCGACCGAGAAGGTCGAGTCGCCCTTGCGCAGGCTTGAGCATGCGCTGCTGCCCTGGGTGTCCTTCTTGGTGGTGCCGGTCTTTGCGCTTGCGAATGCCGGGGTCGCCATCGATGCCGAGTCCGTTGGGCCGACCGCTACCAGCCGCGTTGCGCTGGGGATCATGTTGGGATTGCTCATCGGCAAACCCCTCGGCGTGTTCGGGTTCGCCTGGCTTGCGGTCCGGTTGGGGCTTGCGTCCAAACCGCCTGAGCTGCGCTGGGGCCACATCCATGGAGCCGCCTGGCTTGCGGGAATCGGCTTCACTATGGCGCTGTTCATCGCGGCCCTGGCCTTCGAGGAGCAATTGAATGTCGATAGGGCAAAGCTCGCGATCCTGGCCGCGAGTTTCGTCGCTGGCATTGTCGGATTTGCGATCCTCCTCGTGACATCTTCCAAGCGTGAATCGTCATAGACTCCGGCGTGACCCTTGTACACCTCAACGGCGAGTTCCTCGACCCCAAGGACGCCCGCATCAGCGCGTTCGACGCGACGGTCCAGCACGCGGTCGGGCTCTTTGAAACCATGCTTGCGTATGGGCCCGACGCGAAGGTCCATCGGCTCGGTGAGCATCTGGAGCGGCTGGAGGGCTCGGCTCGGGCGCTGGATCTGCTCGAGAAGTTCGACACCAGGGCCTTGGGCGATCTGGTGTTGGAGACTGTTCGAAAGTCGGGACTCACCGATGATGGCGAGCGGGCACGGGTTCGGCTGACCATTTCCGGCGGGGATCTGAATCTGCGCGAGCAGCAGGCTTCGCGCTCGCAGCACATGCCTGGGGTACTCATCGTGTGCCAGCCGGCGACGCGATATCCCGAGGAGATGTTCGAGAAGGGCGTGCGG
>JAJDDL010000483.1 GCA_029260335.1 Phycisphaerales bacterium
GTCTTTGTCGGCGTCGCCGACGAGCGAGACATCAGGATCCGAGATCACGATCAGGTTGCTGCTCATAAAGATCTGTGCCGGCGCGGACGGATCGGCCGGCTGAGCAAGCATCGTCGCGGCGGTGGCAATCGTCGTCAGTGACATCATGGCGTGGAAGCTCCTTCTATGGAGAGAATGGTCCAACTCGCCGATCGATCGGCGTCTGTATCTGCTTGGGCGAAAATCGGTGCTTCCACTCGATGCAAAACGGGCTGAAGCACTGGGGCTTGCGGCTCATTCTGAGCGGGAGGTGCGTTCACGACGGCGACGAGGATCAGACCGGCGAGGCCCGCGCATCCGATGCTCCCGAGAACGAGGATCGAGCGGCGGGCTCGCCTGTGTTTCAGGCCTGCGTCGATCGCGCTCTCGAATCTGGCGGGTTCTGGTGTCGCGCTATCCAGCGCATCACGCAACTGAGATTCGAATGCGTTGCTCATCGCTCCTCCCTTCTTCTGCGAGGTCTCCGCGAAGTCGTTCGATCGCTCTGGAATACCGGCTTGAAACGGTGCCGGTCGGCAGGTCCAAGGCGACTCCGATCTGCGGAAAGCTCAGCTCACATTGCACGCGCAGGACGACTATCGCTCGATCCGATTCGTCGATCTTCTGCAGGATTCCCTGGGAATCCACAGTGGCCTTGGTTTGGCCCATGCCATCGGATGCTGCGGCGGGATTCTCGCGATGCTGTCGCCGACGGATCGCCGCAATCCGATTCCGCACCGCCCGCATCAGGTATTCGATTCTCTCGGCCGGCTCTCTGCCCTTGGAAACCTCGTGGGCGATCACGTCGTGAACAGCGTCCTCGCCCAGGTCCAAAGCAACCGCGCGAGCGAAGGCCACCAGTGAGCCTCCGTGTTGCTGATACCAGGAGTGCCAAGCATCCCGGAGTTGAGTTTCTCGCCCTCGGCGGATTCGCATCGTGCGGCCCCTCTGGCAGCATGGTGCGCCATTTGACGCCATCACTGCGGGACTCGAAAGAAAAATGTCCCGGATTGTCATTTTCATTCATCCGGATGAACGGTACAATAGGAGATCAGGGTATCTGCCGATACCTGAGGGTGCCGAAAGGACTGCCAGATGCATCTTCGTGACATGTTCGCCAGGGAAGGGCGGACGTTTTCATTTGAGTTCTTTCCGCCCCGCTCGGACAAGGCGGCTCGCGAGCTCATCGACTCGATGTGCGAGTTCTCCAAGCTCCGTCCGACGTTCGTGTCGGTGACTTATGGAGCGGGCGGCTCGACCCGCGATCGCACGCACAATCTGGTGGTCGCGTTGCGGCAGATCGAGGCGATCGACCCGATGCCGCACTTGACCTGTGTTGGGCATGACGAGGATGATGTCTCGCTTATTCTCCGGCGGTACGCGCGCAATGGCTTGAGCAACATCATGGCGCTGCGCGGCGACGCTCCGCAGGATGGCTCGTCGTCGGCGAGCAGTTTCAAGCAAGCCGCGGATCTGGTGCGGTTTATCCAGCGATTCAATGACAGCAACGAGCATCCCGACCGCCGAGGCTTTGGAGTGGCGATTGCGGCGTTTCCTGAGGGCCACCCCCAGACGCCCAACCGGATGCTGGAGATGGATTACCTGAAGGCCAAGGTGGACGCTGGTGCGGACGCGATTATCACCCAGATGTTCTTTGACAACCACGATTTCTACGACTTCCGCGAGCGATGCGAGCTGGCGGGGATCACGATCCCGATTCTCGCGGGGATCATGCCGGTGACATCGTTCAAGGGCATGCGGAAGATGGCCGAACTCGCGGCGGGGGCTCGGTACCCGGCATCGCTGCTCCGGGCGATCAACCGGACCCAGGGGCGTGAGGAAGCGGTTCGCAGGGTGGGCGTGCATTGGGCGACCGAGCAGAGCCGAGACCTGCTGGATCACGATGTGGCGGGGATTCACTTCTACACGCTCAACCGCTCGACCGCGACCCGGGAGATCTACGCGACCCTTGGTGTGAGCGATTCGCTGGCTCTGGGGTCCCACGGGGCCTGAGCGGAGTTGGATCGCTTGATCGAAGGGGCGGATAGGATCGTGCCGATGAGGCGCAGATCATGAATCCCAAGGCCGTACTGATCTCGTTGGCGATCTCTTGTGTGCTGGCGATCATCGCCATCATTCTGCTGCTCCCTGAGTTGCGGGGGCCCTCGATCGATTCGAGGCCCGTGCTTGAGCTTCGCATGGGCGATGTTTCGAGCCTGGGGCTTGTCGACGAAGCGGGTGTGCGGCGGACGATTGAACGCGAGTCGAGCAGTTGGGTTCTCGCCTGGCCCGGCAGCACGCCGAGTGAGCCGATCCGATGGCCCGTGGAAGCGGGCAATGTTCGAGGCGCGATCCGGTTGCTCATCGAGAATCTCGAACGTGACGCGCAGGGGCTTGAGGTCGCAAGCCCTGAGGCGACGCTGACGCTTGGGACGGCTGAGGGTGATTGGCAGATCGAGTTCGGGGCGTCGAAAGTGGGGGGGCAGACTCCCGTTCGCGTAACGGATCCGGAGGGCACCGTGATCGACGCTCGCATCGGAACGCAGGTGCGGGATGTGTTCACGGTCAATGGCATGATGGCCTGGCGATCGGCGCAGTCAGCGGTGTTGCTCGCGGCGGGCGTGGACAGGGTGTATCTGAAATCCAAGGAGCTTGCGCCGATTCGGCTCCAACGGGCGAACGATCGTTGGTCGCTTGTGGAGCCGCTCGCGGCCCGCGCCGATGACGCCCGATGCCAACAACTACTGAGCACGCTCCAACGGCTCGGAATCGCGAAGTTCCACGACACGATGACTGTTGCGAGCGACGGGACGGGGCTTAGCGAGCCTGGGGCCATCGTGGCAATCGAACGTGATGTTCCTGGTGAGCCCGGCAAACGCATCCTCACCGGGCTCGGGATCGGCACGACGACCAGCTTGGAAAAGAGTCACGTATACGTGGCTTTCGAGCAGCGGCTGATCGAGCAAGACGGGTCGGCGAGTGTGTTGCTAGGGCCGGTGGTAACGAGCGTGTCCGTGGAAGAGGTGAATGCGATTTTGCCCTTTGCCCGAGCGTATCTCTCGCGCCGGACACTGGAGGCGTCGGTGCCGGACGTGCGTCGGCTGGAGGTCTCCAGACGCGCGCGCGGCTTGACGGAGCTCTTTCATCGCAGCGTCACGGGTTGGACCGGCAGCGGGGGCGATTCGGTGTCGGCGACCTTGAGCGAGACGCTCGACGATCTGCTTGCACTGGTGACAACGGAGTTGGCTCCGCAGGTGGAGTTGGAGCCGCCCGAGGGGTGGGTGGAGATTGGTGCGACGGATGTACGCGATGCTTCGGGCGCTTCGATTGGTCGCGTTGGGCTTGCGGTTGTGGAGCGGGATGGCCAGGTGGTTGCTATAGCCACCCAGATTGGCGGCGTCGCTCGTCTTTATCCGCCGGAGAGTCACTTGCCTTTGATGACGTGGCTTCGCAGTTTGCCTTGAGCGCTCGGTCGTCAAACCTCAATAGTTGTTGAGTTCGTATCCGTCGAGGCAGACGCGATGGCCTGGGATGCGATGTCGCGTCGGTAGGTCATGCCGTCGAATCGGATGAGCTCGCACGCTTCGTAGGCCCGGGCTCGAGCTTGCTCAAGCGTGTCGCCCAGTCCGGTCACGCCCAACACCCGGCCGCCATTGGTGACGAACTTGCCCTCTTTGTTTCGAGAGGTGCCGGCGTGATCAACGACGACGTCCGTGAGTTCACATGCCTTTTCCAGGCCTTCGATGACGAGGCCGGTGCGCGGCTTGACGGGATAGCCCTCGCTTGCGAGCACCACACAGCAGGCCGGGCGCGGATCCCAGGCCGTCTCGACCTCGTGGAGCTTGCCTGTGCAGATTGCCAGGCACAGTTCGAGCAGGTCGCCCTGGTATCGGGCGAGCAGGGGCTGGGCTTCGGGGTCGCCGAAGCGAACATTGAACTCCAGGACCTTGGGACCGGCAGGGGTGAGCATCAGCCCGGCGTAGAGCACGCCGCGGTAAGTGATGCCTTCGCGACGCAGGGCGTCGACGGTCGGCACGAGGACTTCTCGTTCCACCCGCTCCATGATTTCGTCGGTGGCGATCGGTGTTGGGCAATAGGCGCCCATGCCGCCGGTGTTCGGGCCGACGCCGCCGTCGCTCAGGCGTTTGTGATCCTGGCATGCCGGCAGGACCATGATGTTGCGCCCATCGACGAGCGCGAGCACCGAGATCTCCGGTCCTTTCATGCGTTCTTCGACGATGACGGTCCGCCCGGCGTCGCCGAACTCCTCGGCGATCATGACCCGCTTGATCGCGTCGACGGCTTCGGCTTGGGTATCGCAGACGATGACGCCCTTGCCTTTGGCGAGGCCGGCCGCTTTGACGACCAGTGAGTTCTCGCGCGACTGGGCATACGCGATCGCCTGCTCGGCGTAGGCGAACGCCCGGGCCTCGGCGGTAGGGATGGACGCCGAACGCATCAGGTCCTTTGCCCAGGCCTTGTCAGCTTCCAGCCTTGCCGCGGCTTTGCAGGGCGCGAAGACCAAGCGAGAGTCGGTGGCGAGTTTGTCGGCGAAGCCTTCGGAGATGGGGTCTTCTGGGCCGACGACGATGAGCCCGATGTTCTCGCGATCGCAGAACTGTTCGAGCCTGTAGATTTCCTTTATATCGACGGGCACGTCGACGCGCGAGCCGATGGCAAGCAGGCCCGGGTTGTCAGCGGTGACCCACAGCTTGGCGAGCCTTGGGGACTTGGCGAGGCCGCGGGCCATGGCGTGCTCGCGTCCGCCGGAGCCGATGAGAAGTACGTTGAGAGGTTCGGGCATTGGGCGATCGTACGTCGGTGACCGGGGGACGGCGTTGGGCTCGTTTGGCTCAATCTGCATGAAAAAGATCATGGGCAATCCGGCCAAGTTCAACCCCTCCTAGCTTGACCAAACGTCCTTGTGGCGCTACTTTGCAGGCTGATTGCGGGGTAGAGCAGTCTGGTAG
>JAJDDL010000484.1 GCA_029260335.1 Phycisphaerales bacterium
GCGATCTGGTTTTGCATGCCCAAGCACGCGTGGATCTCCAACACGATCGACAGCCTCGCCTACGGCTTGATCACCGGCGCTATCTTCGCCCTGCTCTGGCCAGTAGCACCGGTTGTGGGTTAACGCACAGGCAACTCCGGCGTAGGAAACATCACAGGCCCGACCGTAAGGAAGGGCGTCTACCGCTTCTTCCTCCCCTACTCCGTCTCATTCCTGCAGCACACACGCGGCAGATTCCTCAATGGACCGAATGAGGTCCAGATGGAGCAAGCGTCGGTGCCGTGGTCTGAGAAGGCCTTGCGACGAAGGCCACGCGAATGTGCAAGGGCCGGAAAGCAGCGACTTCCGCGCAAACCGCGTGGAATTCGCTCAAAGACTCGCTCACGGCACCGCTAAACTTGGACTAATCACGCACGAGATCACCCGTGCTCTAGTTTCCGAGCATTTCCTTGAGCACCGGTGCCATCGCTGCGCCCCACGCGTCGTAGCCCTGAGCGGTGAGATGGAGCTTGTCGCCGGCCATCTTGGTGGGACTTGCAGCCCCGGTTGGCTCAACGAACTCTGAAGCCAGATCCAGAAACCGCACTCGTTCGCGCTGGCCGAGCGGAGCGATAAGTCTATTGAGCTCCTGCACGCGCTTGCGCATCGGGTCCGACGCGTCCGCCCCGCGCGGGAACGTCCCAAGCAAGAGAATCTGCGACTCCGGCAGCTTCCATTGCAAGGTATTGACAATCGCATGGATCCCCTCGCTGATCTGCGCGGGCGTGTGTCCTCGCGAGAGGTTGTTCGTGCCGATCATGAGCACCACCACTCGCGGCGGCGGGCCATCGAAGTTGCCGTGCTCGATCCGCCAGAGGATGTGCTCGGTGCGGTCGCCGCTGATGCCGAAGTTGCCGAGGCGCCAATGTTCCAAATGCTTCTGTCGTGCCGCACCGCCGGGCGAACCCACCGATCGGCCCTCGCCGCCCCAGGACTGGGTGATCGAGTCGCCGAGCAACACGACGTCGAGGGGTTTCTGCGCGATGGCGTTGATGTGCTCGTGCTGGTCCATCCACGTCCGGCCCACACCCCAGCCCGCCGCGGCCCCGCGCGTTTCCTGACTCGAGACTGGTTGCAAGCACGGATTCAGGGCTCGGATCATCGCAAGATGATGCTCGGCTTGGAGCATGCCCATCGCAAACGCCTGGCCGAGCATCGCCTGGCCGATCGCGTCGTAGTGCACGGTGTCTTTCTGCCTCGGCATGCCGTCGGTGGAAACCATCCAACAGCCCGCCGTTGATTCCGGTGCGCCCGAACGCATGTCGACGCGCCGCTGCTGCTCGCGAATAAGCTTGCGCGATGTGAATCGGTCCAGCGCAGGCTCATGCGGCAAGACCTGACCGAAAACAAAGGGCACGGCCGACGATCCCAGATCGTGCTCGATGCGTGATTTCAGCCGCGCGATCGAATGCGCGTACGCACCAGCCGATTGCTCGTGCTTGCTATCAGCCTCGCCTTGCATCCAGACTACCGCGCGAAGCACCGGCTCATGGCCTTGGACGCGCAGTGCCTGGAATGCGCCCTTCGCTTGGATGAGCATGGCCTGATAGTGCACGCCGATGTTCGGATCAGAAATATCCACCCCGGGATAGAACGTCCGACGCCCAGGAGCGGGCTCGCCCCCCACCCATCGCCCGGCGTCCCAACCGTGGTGCAAGGGCTGGCCGCTGCGAAAGAACTTGACGATGTGGATCGGGCGACCGGGCTCCAGGCTCGCCAGCGCGTGGGCGAAGCCGATCTCCGGGCCGAACTGAGAAGCGCGGGCTGAGGTCTTGGTGACACCTGGGATGAGTGGCTCGAACGCATCGCCGGTCCAAAACCTCACGTGTGGATTGGCGACTTCAAATGGCGCGGGCAATCCGTCGAGCGACGCACTGCCCTGCATATTCGACTGGCCCGCGAGCAATACCACGTCGACCTTGTCCGCTGTCGAAGGCAAGACACAGAAGCAACTCAGAATCCAGAGCAAAACGAATGTGCTTGAGCGCATTGTCTTCCTTCACCAGTTCGAGATAGCGTGGAGCGACTCTAGTAGCCCGCTTGTTTGTCGACCGTGTTCAGCAGAGGCTCGCCCACGGAAAAGCGGCGAACATTCTCCTTGGTGAGCGCCCACCGGCGTGCCGTGGTGAGCGCGGCACGCGAACTCACGTGCGGCGTGATCACGGCATTGGGTTCCTTCCACAGCGCGTGATTGGCGGGCAAGGGCTCAGGATCGGTGACATCAAGACACGCTCCGGCGAGCTGGCCGCTGCGCAATGCCGCGAGCAGGGCATTGGTATCAACAATCCTGCCGCGACCGACGTTGATCAGATACGCACCAGGCTTCATCGCAGCAAAGGCCTCCTCGTCAAAGAGATTCTCGGTCTCTTCGGTCAGCGGCAAGCAGATGGCGACGACGTCGGCCTGGGCAAGCATCTCAAGCAGTTGATCGGGCTTGCCTTGCATATCCACGAACTCGGGTTTGGGCGTGTCGGAGCGGCGCGAAGCGATGACCCGCATCCCAAAGCCCTTGGCACGCTTGGCGACCTCGCTCCCGATCCCGCCGAGACCGACAACAAACATGGTTCGGCCCTGAAGGGCGATGGGCTCGGGCGTGATGTCGCCGCGATTCCAACGCTGGTCCCTCTGATTGGCCTCGTGGGTGCGCATGCCGCGGGTGAGCGTCAGGAGCATGGCAAACGCGTGGTCGGCGATCGCCGGGCCGTGGACCGCTCGCATGTTGGTGAGCACGACATCCTCGTCGTTGACGAGCGTGTCGTTGAGGATCCAGCCCACGCCCGCCGAGGGCGACTCGACCCAGACAAGCCTCGGAGCCGCGGCGTGGAACTCGGGCGAGTAGAGCCGACCGTCGACCGCGTGAGCTTCTGGGGCATGAGTGAGTGCGTCGGCCCTGCTCGTCGCGTTGATGACCTTGAC
>JAJDDL010000485.1 GCA_029260335.1 Phycisphaerales bacterium
GGTTCTATCACGGGGATGTACACGATCCTGGTCGAGGGCGATGACATGACCGAGCCGATCGCGGACGCGGCTCGGGGAATTCTCAATGGTCACCTGATCCTGTCGCGGGATCTTGCCAAGCGCGGGTACTTCCCGTCGATCGACGTGCTCGATTCGGTCAGCCGCGTCACCGGCGAGATCTGCGATGAGCGGCATCTTGCCGCTCGCATGCTCATCTTGCGGCTCATGGCCAAGTACGGCGAGGTGAGCGAACTGGTGAAGATCGGCGCGTACGCGGTGGGGAGCGATCCTGAGGCCGATACGGCGATTGAGTATCTGGAACAGATTGAGGGGCTCTTGACCCAGGAGCGTGGTGAGGCGTGTGCGTTTGAGCAGTCTCGCGCGGCGTTGGTGGATCTTGCAGAACGAGCCGCGGCGTCGCTTGGTGAGCGGCGGGCTCAGAGGGCCGCGTGATGGCGAAGTTCGTCTTTCAACTCCAGCCGGTGCTCGGCCAGCGCGAACAGATCGAGCGCGAGAAGCAGGTGGTGGTGGGCGCGATCAATCGCGAGCGGATCGAGTTGGAGAATGAGTTGCGTGCCATCCAGGCATCGATCGAGAGTGAACGCGAGGATCTTCGGGCACGATTAGGGCCCCAGGCCCTGGGGTTTGCCGGTGTGCGCGAGCAGGCGATGGCGGTGAAGGCGTTGGATCGCGGGGCGGCGGGGGTTGCGGTGCGTTTGGCCGAGGTGTTGGAGAGGCTCCAGCAGGCTCGGAGCGTGCTCGCACAGGCGTCGGCGGATCGGCGGGCTATCGAGTTGCTTCGCGAACGCCGATATGAGCAGTGGCGTCGTGAACTGCTGAGCAAGGAACAGCGCGAGTTGGATGATGTGGTGAACGGGGCGAGCGCACGGAGAGCGCAGGAGGCCGCGTGATGCGAAAGTTGTGGACGATACTGGCAGTGCTTGCGGTGGGAAACCTGCTTGCGCTGATTGGGCTGGGGGGCTGGCTCGGTGTGAGCGGGCGATTGAGCATGGACCGGATGCGCGATATCCGGACGTTGCTCACCGAGACCGTAGCGGCGCAGGCCGAGCGTGAGAAGGAAGAGGCCGACGCCGCGGCAGAGGAACTGGCTGCGGATCAGCAGGATGAGCGGGGGGTGGCTCTTTCTTCTGCGGAGTTGGTGCATATGCGTCTGGAAGGGATCGAGGCGGATCGCGAGCGTCGGCGGAGGTATGTGCAGGAGGCTCAGGATCTTGGTTCATCGCTCACCCAACGGGAGGCGGCCCTTGCCAGCGGAAGGGCAAAGCTCACCGCCGATCGCGCGGAATATGAGGACTACTTGGCGGCGATTGCGCAGACCGATGGCGATCGGCAGTTTCGCAAGGCGGTGAAGGTGCTCGATGGGCTCAAGGCCGAGGACGGCGCGGGCATCATCACAGCGATGATCGAATCGGGAGAGGATGGGCTGTTGGATGGCGCAGAGGACGCCGGTGATGGGCAGGGATTGCGCTTGTCGGGCGTCGATCGTGCGGTGTCGTATCTGAACGCGATGCAGGATCGGTCGCGTTTGAAGCTGATGGCGGAGCTTTCGGCGGAGCGGCCTGAGTTGGCCGCGGAATTGCTTGAGCGTTTGCGGAGCCGCGGTATCGCTGCGGCTCGTGCGCAAACGCCATGACAGCATCAATTCAGAACATCTCCATCTCGGGTTCGACGGCACTCCCTCTCAAGAGGAGCAGTGGTGCGTTGGATCGAGAGGTCGCGAGCCGTTTGTACGGCTCGTACAACGACCGGCTTGCGGGCGAGGCTCGAAGGCGGGGCGATGCGGTAGGCGGCGGGGCTCTGGGTGCGATTCCCGCGGTGGACTTGCCCGCTCCGGTGGCGCCTCCGGCGTCGAGCGTCGCCGCGAGCGAACGTGTGAGTCGAGGGCGAGAGTCGGGGGCGGCGTCGCTCGGTGAGGGTACAAATCGCGGGGCTGGACCGCGAGGTCGCGCGACCGATCGGTCGGGTCTGGCGAGTGAGACCCCACAGCAGGACAATGGTGGATCGAACCATGCGAGTGAGAAGCCGACTCGGGTTGATGGACAGGAAGAAACCAAGCCAGGTGATGCGTCCAACGGGAACACACGGCCCGTTGCTCGGCCGCGCGGGGCGCTGTTTGCGCAGTTGAATGCTGGTACCGCGGCGGCGAGGTCGAACGTGGCCTCGGGCGCGGCGCAGGTAGCAGGCGTTCGCTCTGCGGGCGGGAACGCCCCGGCGGGGATTGGAGCGCAGCGCTTGCGTGTTGGCGCAGCTTCCACCACTCCGCGTACACAAACGACCAAGCCGGTGGTGCGCGATGCGCTGATCGATCAGATCCAGCGCGGGCTCGCCAAAGCGCTGCAGAACAAGGATGGCGAGATCACAGTGCGGCTTCGGCCGGAGAATCTGGGTCTGGTCAAGGTGCAGGTACGAGTGGAAGACTCACATGTGACCGCGGCGCTGAAGGCGACGGATGAACAGGCACGCGAGTTGCTGAGTCAGAATGTAGTCACGCTCGAGCGGGCGCTGGAGGCGCGCGGCTTGATCGTGGATCGGATCGTGGTGGAGCACGATCCGGCGAGTGTCACGGACGACGGATCTCGCGAATCGCGGGGTCAACGGGGCGGAGCCTCGACTCGCGAATGGCACGGGCGGAGCCCGACAAGGCCGGGTGCGGAGCACGCGGATGACGAGCAGGCCTCGGCAGCCAGGGAGCGGCACGCCGGGGGGATCCATATAGACGCCATCGCGTAGGCGTGTGTAGGTACGGAGCGGGTGGTCTCGCCCCGTGCGTGACATGCTAGCAAGCGATCGGTGCGCGCGGTGCTCTAGAGCATCGTGGGTGCGATCGGTGCGCGGTGATGGCGGGAGCTGGCTATGAGCGCGATTGGTGCGATCGCTGGGGGCGCGGGCCCACAACCAACTGGATTCAGCGGACTCTCGAGCGACGAGTTCATGAATATCGTGCTCGAAGAGTTGAGCCAGCAGGATCCGCTGGAGCCCTCGGATACCGGGGCGCTCTTGGATCAGCTTGCGAGCATTCGGGCGATCCAGGCGGACGTGGACCTGGAGCAGAGTCTCCAATCGCTTGTCTCTCAGAATGAGCTCGCGTCGGCGACGGGCCTGCTTGGCCGGGTCGTCAGCGGCGTGAGCGAGACTACCGAACGCACGGCCGACATCGTCATCAGTGTTTCTAACACCGGCGAAGGGCCCATCCTGAATCTTGCCAACGGGCAGCGGATTCGGATCGGACAGGTGGATGAGGTTGTGTCCGAAGAGCTGTTTCGGCAGCCGGAGGGTGCGTAATGAGTGCGGTATCACCATTGCTGCAAGAGCTTGCCGGGCTTGCCAACCATGGGCTGAGCGAGGCACTGACGTCGGTTGGCGTTGGCGGAGAGTTTCGCACGAAGCTGCTCGAGGCCGGCCAGTTGGGCGCGGGGCAACTCGGCGGTGGGCGGCTTGGCGAGATGCCCTCGCTCGGCGGCATCACGCTTGAGCCCGGGCTTGATCTGGATTTGACCGATGAGCAGATGCGTCGGCTTTCCGAGGCCGCGGATCGGGCGCATCAAGCCGGGGCGCAGAGTGCGCTGGTGATGATCGACGGCAAGGCGCTGCGCTTAGACGTGCAGCACCGGCGGATCACGGGCGAGGCCTCGATGCAGCACGGGGACGTGCTGATGGGAATCGACGCGGTGGTGCAGGCCAGTGAGCCGGGCGTGTCGGGTGCGGGCGGGCTGTTGTCTGCCGGGGGCTCGGCGCTGGGCATCCATCCAGAGATCTTGCGCGCTCTCGCGCAGTAGCGTTTGCAGATTATTCAGATTGTTCATGCCGGGCCTGTGCGCCCATAAGAGAGATCGATGGCATCCACGCAAGCACTGTTTACGGCGTACAGCGGACTCGACGCACACTCGCGATTCATCGATGTTGCGGGTAACAACATCGCCAACGTGAATACGACCGCGTTCAAGGGTTCGCGTGTTGAGTTCGCCGACCTGTTGTACCGGAACATCTCGATTGGCGAGGAGCCGGGCGCGTTTACGGGGGGCACGAACCCCATGCAAATAGGCACGGGCGTGCGTGTGGCGGGGACGCTTCGGGACTTTGGCGCGGGTGCGATCTCGTCGACGGGGATTCCGAGCGATCTGGCGATCGATGGGTCGGGGTTCTTCGTCGTGCAGCGTGGTGAGGACCAGATGTTCACGCGCGACGGGGGTTTTCGGCTTGACGCGGAAAACAACCTCGTGACCGTCGATGGAGATCGACTGCTCGGCGCATCTGTCGATGACGAGTTTGAGATCCAGGAGGGATCGCTCGGGGAACTGCAGGTCCCGATTGGCCAGCTCACGATCGCCGAGTCGACGAGCATCGTGCGGTTGAGTGGGAATCTTAACGCCGGGGGTGAGGCGGCGACGCGCGGGGCGCGCGTGCGGCTTGGCGCCGATGGTGATGTGGGCTTTGGGCTTATCAACAATCCGTCGGTTCCGCCGGCGGGGGGCAATGTTATTGAGCTTACCAGTTTGCTGAGTGAGATCGCCGATCCGGACGATCTCTCGGGCGACACGGCGATGTTTGCCAACGGGCAGGCCATCGAGGTGCGGGGGGCGCGCAAGGGCGGGTCCAATGTCGTGCCTTCGAGCTTCCTGATCGACGCCGCGAGCACGGTGCGGGACTTGCTTGATTTCTTCACCGATGCGATGGCGATCCAGGACACGGGCGTGAACCCCGATGGCAACACGCCGGGCACGCGGCTCAACAGCCAGACCGGTCGGATCTTCGTCAACGGCAACACGGGCATCGCAAGCGACCTGGAGATCGAGAACACGGATCTGCGGCTGGTCAATCCCGACGGGTCGATCGCGCGGTTCCCGTTCTCGACCGAGCGGCTGCAGCAGGCTGACGGCGAGAGCGTGCGCTCGAGCCTGGTCGCGTTTGATTCGCTCGGCACGCCTCTGGATGTGGACGCGACGTTCGTGCTTGAGTCGAAGCAGGATACGGGAACGAGCTGGCGATATTTCGTGGAGTCGGCGGATGACACCGACCTGAACAAGGCGGTGACGACGGGCACCATTGAGTTTGACAACTTCGGGTTGCTTCGCACGACAGACGCGATCAACGTGAACATCGATCGCGCCGGGACGGGCGCGGCTTCGCCCATGGGCTTTGAGCTCTCGCTCTTGGGTGGAGAGAATGGGGTGAGCTCGCTCACCGATATCGAGAGCAACGTGGCGAGCACCTTCCGCGATGGCGCGGGAATCGGCACGCTCGAGGACTACACGATCGATCGGGATGGGACGGTCCTGGGCGCGTTCAGCAATACACTGATTCGGCCGTTGGGTCGGGTGAACCTCGCGACGTTCCGCAACCCGGCGGGGCTTGTGGGCGAGGGTTCGAACCTGTTTCGGGCGGGCGGGAATAGCGGTGAGCCGGTGATCAGCAATCCGGGTGATCTCGGCGCGGGCCAGATCGTGGGCGGGAGCCTGGAACTGTCCAACGTGGACCTGGGCAAGGAGTTTATCAATCTGATCCTGGCGTCGACGGGGTATTCGGCTTCGAGCCGGGTGATCCAGACGGCGGATCAGTTGTTTGATCAGCTTATGGCGGTTGCTCGATAGGCGGGGACGCGTCGCCCGGTAATCCATGGCTTGCCGTCGAGTTTGGTTCTGTAGGTGGTTGCCTTCTGGAGTCCCGGCGATCGGGGCCCGATATTCGCAAGGACTTTTGCGAGGTGCAGCAGTGATCGATGTCACCAGGCTCAACGGCGCTCGGTTCATTCTCAACGCTGAGTTGATTCGTACAGTGGAATCCAGCCCCGACACGGTGATCACCTTGGTGGGGGGTGAGCACCTCGTAGTGTTAGAACCCAGTGACGAGATTGTGCGCAAGGTGCTGGAGTATCGCAGGCATTTGCGGACGTTGATGCCCGCATCCTGACGGCACAATCCCCACGTGCGGCCCGCCGAACGGCCCTGAGGTGGCCGGGGCGTCAAGTTGGCGCACATGAAGCTCGATACTGATGGCGCATGCGCAAGAGCGCAACGGAGGGCGCCGGTGGATATCGGAACGGTCATTGGGCTTATCTTCGGGATCATTTGTGTCCTGGGGTCGATGGTGCTGGGCGGGGGCAACCCGCTCTCATTGGTCAATGTGCCCTCGATGCTCGTGGTCTTTGGCGGCACCGCCGGTGCGCTGCTCATGGCCTACCCGCTCAGCCGCGTGTTCTCGATTCACAAGGTGATCCTCAACGCGGTCTTCACGACTCCTACCGATCCGAAGCAGATCGTGGGAGACATCGTGGGTTACGCCGAGACGGCGCGGCGAGAGGGCATTCTGGCGCTGGAGAACATGGTCGATGAGATGCGCGATCCGTTCATCGTGCGTGGCATCAAGATGGCCGTGGACGGAACGGATCCGGAGCTGATCCAGACGGTGATGGATACCGAGCTCGAAGCGCTCATGGAGCGTCACACGGTTGGCAAGAAGATCCTGGAGAACGTTGCCCGCTATGCGCCGGCGTTTGGCATGATCGGCACGCTCATGGGCCTGATCGCGATGCTCCAGAACATGGACGATCCGAGCAAGATCGGCCCGGGCATGGCGGTGGCGCTGATCACCACGCTCTATGGCGCGATGATCGCCAATATCGCGTGCTACCCGCTCGCCGACAAGCTCGTGGCTCGCGACGCCGAGGAGGTGTTGATCAAGACGATCATCATCGCCGGCGTGATGAGTATTCAGTCGGGCGACAACCCGCGGATCGTTGAGGGCAAGCTCCTGACGTATCTGCCGCCTTCGGATCGGATTGCGTACGAGGACGCGCGAGAGGCCGCGTAGGAGGGCTTGCGTGGCAAAGCGAAAGCCATCGGAAGATGCGGGGATCCCCGAGTGGGTCGTGACCTACGGCGACATGATGTCGCTCTTGCTGTGCTTTTTCATTCTGCTCAGCGCGTTCAGCGAGCTGAAGAAGCCGCGTGAGTATCAGAAGGTGATCGAATCGATTAAGGAGTCGCTCGGTCTCGATGGCGGGCTCGGCATGATCAACTCGTTCCGCAATCCCTCGAACTCCATGATCAATCACCTGCGAGAGCAGGCGAAGATGGCCGGCGACAAGCCCGCTCGCTCAGACGTGAATGAGCAAAGCATCTCCGGGCGTGATCAGACCGTGGAGACGATACGCGAGGGAGGCAAATGGGTGATGGGCGGGCCGGTTGCGTTCCCCGCGGCGTCGCTTGAGTTATCCGATACCTCGAAGGAGCAGCTGCGGTCGCTCGCCGAGAAGATCCGAGGCGGGGACGAGCGACTGGAGATCAAGGGGCACGCGTGGGGCTTGGAAGACAAGAGCGGGGGCGATGACTATCGCGAGTTGTCGTTCAAGCGTGCGGCTTCAGTTGCGACGTTTCTGGAGTCTGAGTGTGCGATCCGGAGCGAACGGATCTCGATCGTTGCCGCGGGCAACGGTGAGCCGTTGGAACTGGACCAGACTGGTGGATCGCAGAATCGCAGGGTAGAGGTCGTGGTGACCGAGGTGACACTCGCCGAGACTCATCCGGATCCCGATTGGCAGGGCAACTAGGAGGCAAGACGATGGCCGACGAACAGGCAAGCCAGGCTGAAGGCGTGGAGAAGAAGAAGTCTCCGATCCTCATGATCGCGATAGTCGCGAGCATGATGCTGGTCGAGGGCGTTGGGGTTTTCCTCTTTGTCTCGATGACCGGCACGCCCGCGGGGGCGAACGCGGCGGGGCTCAATGGTCTGGATGAGCAGAGCGGGGAACTCGTCGAGGAGATCGAGCTGATCAAGAGCCGGTTTCAGAATCTGTCTACGGGCAGGGTCTGGGATTGGCAGGTCGAGTCGTTCTTGAAGGTGAGGAACAAGAACCGTGAGCACGTGGAGAAGACGCTGGAGCGGCGCAAGGCCGAGATCCAGGAGGGGCTGTCGCTCATCTTCAGGCGTGCCCAGCACGCGCAGCTGCGCGAGCCGGGGCTTTCCTCGGTGAGCCGCCAGGTGGACGCGTACATCCTCGAGGTCTTTGGGACCGACCCGTCGGATGGCACACCCTACGTCGAGCGCGTGCTGATTCCCAAGTGCGACGGGTACCCCTCTGACTTCTAGTTTGTGCGCACGAACTGCGCATGGGTGAATCGGGCAGCAGGGGCGGGAGCCGGACTTTGGAAGCCGCAACGGCCTCTGGAGCTTGTCAGGCTGCGCGGGTGTTGCGCGGAGAGAGCCAAATGTGCTCCGGCGGTTGATGGGGGGCCGATCGAGAACTGTTCAGAGGTGGCCTGGTCCGTTGGGGGTTGGGTCCGGTGTGGGCGGAGCCCACAAAGCAACTTTGTCTCCGGGAGCGGGAGATGTCTGAAGAGCAACCGACCAACGAAGAGCAGATGAACCCGGTGCCGGACG
>JAJDDL010000486.1 GCA_029260335.1 Phycisphaerales bacterium
GCGTCATCGTCCGAGCGGTCCTGCACCTCGCTGTCGGGCGCGAGAATCGTGTCGCTGCCATCGCCGCCGGTAATGACGTCGTCGCCCTCACCACCGAAGAGCCAGTCCTGACCCTTGCCGCCCAGCACCTCGTCCGCGCCGCCGTCGCCGTGGATCTCATCCGAGCCGCTCCCGCCCTGGATCACGTCCGAGCCCCGATCACCATGAATCGCGTCGTTGCCCGCGCCACCGATGATCGAGTCGTTGCCCCAACCGCCATTGACGTCATCGCTGCCACCGCCACCATTGACCATATCAAAGCCACGGCCGCCAACGAGCTGATCCGAGCCACCGTGGCCGCGCACGTTGTCACGGTTCTTGCCGCCATGTATGAAGTCGTCGCCGTCGCCGCCGAACAACTCGTCGTTATCCGCGCCGCCGCGCAGGATGTCATCGTGCAAACCACCCTCAAGCACATCATTGCCGCCGCCGCCGATCAGGGTATCGATCGAGTCACCGCCGAAGAGCTGGTCATCGCCCATGTTGCCGGCGATCCGGATCTCCATGAACGAACCGTCGATCGAGCGCATCGCGCCGGTAATCGTCGCGGTGTCATCGCCATCACCGAGCTTCACGCCAATGCGATCGACACCGCTGAAGAGCGTCCCGTCGACCACGCCGTCGACGCCGCTCAGGATGACCTGGCCATCCAACTCGCCCGCCTCGATAACGATCACGTCATCGCCCTCGGTCCCCTCGACCCGGAGCGTCGTCCCGAACACATCCGCCGAGAGCAGCCGACGCTGCTCAAGCGACTCAAGACCGCTGGCGAAACCCTCAGACGATGACTGCACGTCCTTGCTACCCATTGGAATCCCCTTAACCCAGCCCCCGCGGCCGGAACTTGCCCCTTCGCACCGTGCCAACCGATTGCGGAGCGACATGTGCGAATGGCACACAAAACTGCCGGAACGACCCGCAGGGATTCCCAACATTGCCAAGAGAACCCCCCACGTCGGTCCAAGAAGCGACGGACGCCTACCATCGCCCCCATGGCCTGGATAACCAAAAACTCAGCCACCATGCGCGTCGAAAGGAGGGCCGAGCCCTACCTCACCGACGACATGCGCAAGAAGCTCACTGGCGAGATCTTCCCCCGCTACGAGACCACCATGGCCGCTCTCCTGCCGGCCCTGCACATGGTCCAGCACGAATACGGCTGGGTCCCCAAGCAAGCCATGCTCGAGATCGCAGACGCCCTCTCGATCACCCCCGCCGACGTCCTCGACACCGCAAGCTTCTACGAGGAATACTGGCTCAAGCCCAAGGGCGAGCACGTCATCGCCGTCTGCCGCTCCATCGCCTGTGAGTTCTGCGGCCACGAAAAAATCACCCAAGCCGTCAAAGACAAACTCGGCATCGACGTCGGCGAAACCACCGACGACGGCAAGTTCACCCTCGTCGAACTCGAATGCCTCGGCTCCTGCGGCACCGCCCCCGTCGCCCTCGTCGACGAAGACCTCCAAGAAAACCTCACCCCGCAACAACTCCTCCAACGCATCGACGAACTCTAAGAGGCCCGGGCGCAAGCCTGGGCTCATGCACCGTCCGATTCCATCGCCGTTTACAAATCACGAAAGCCCAGGCTCGCGCCAGGGCCTCTTATTATCTTCTTGCCCCAGCAACGCACCATGAACTAACCTGTTCACTCCTGGGGGGCAACCAGGAGAACATCATGATCCGTCCAAGTTCGTTCACGCTCTCGCTCCTGCTCGCATCGCACGCAGCAGCGGACGACCTCCTCCTCGCCGTCATCCAAGGCGATGGCCTGCCCACCGGGGTCAACCTCCTGGACCCACAAACAGGCCAAGTCCTCGGCGTATTCATCGACACCAACTGGCCAGACAACGGCGAACTCGGCTCCACCACCGCCCTCGCCGCGGGACCAAAGAACACCTTTCTCGTCGCCCAACCCGGGGGCGACGGCAAGATCGGCCAGTACTCCAACGAAGGCGTCTTCCTCGGCGTCTACCTGGGCAACACTTCCGACCCCAACCCCGTCGACAACATCCGATCCATGGCCGTCACCCTCGGCGGGGCCCACCTCATCACCTCGGACTGGGACGACACCAACGACATCCACCGCTTCAACCACGCCGACGGCTCGGTCGCAGGGCTCGATAACGATCCCCTCGGCACGCTCATCTTCGGCTCCAACCCACCCGTGCTCGATCAGCCCCAAGCCATCGAAATCCTCGACAACGGCGAGCTGCTCGTCGCCGACATCCGACAACGCAAGCTCCTGCGCTTCGATCCGCACACCGGCGCAGAACTCGGCGAGTTCTCATCCTTCCAGATCACCGCCTCGGTCCCCGACATCGACCAGCTCCCCGATGGCAACGTGCTCATCGCAGAAGACGGCAGCGCCGATCGCATCACCGTCTTCGACCCCGATGGCAACATCATCACCCAGTTCGACTTCCGCGATCCCAACGGCGTGCACGCCCTCGCCGACGGCACCTTCCTCGTCACCAGCGCCTCCACCTTCGACCAGGGCAAAGGCCTCTTCCACGTCGCATCAGACGGCACCATCCTCGCCACCATCGACGACTCACGAAGCTACGGCCCGCTCGAACTCATACCCCTCGGCGCAACCTGCCGCGCCGACATCGACGGCAACGGCACCATCGACTCCAACGACTTCTTCGCATTCCTTGATCTCTTCGCAACAGGCGACCCCGACGCCGATCTCACAGGCGACGGCGCCATCGACAGCGCCGACTTCTTCGCCTTCCTCGACTGCTTCGTCGCCGGCGGCTAAAAGAGGCCCTGGCGCAAGCCTGGGCTTTCGTGACTTCGCAATCGGCAGCAACATCGAACGACCAACAAGCCCTGGCTCGCGCCAGGGCCTCCTCTACCCCACAACCGCCTCCCCCAACGTCATCCCCAGAATCAACACCAACCACCCCACCAACAACACAATCTCAACAACAAACAACATCACCTGCGCATAAACCCACAACACAAACAACCCACCCCGCCCCTCAGGCTTGCGCACCAAATGCCGCAAACGAGGCCTGGGCAATCGACTCGCCCATGACGGGTCGATATGGCTGATGCCTTTCAACTTGGGTCGCTTGGTTCCCACACATACTCCATCGGAAATCAGTACCCACTTTTC
>JAJDDL010000050.1 GCA_029260335.1 Phycisphaerales bacterium
CTAGCGGGTCCGGGTGCTTACGTCTTCGGCTCTGAGGTAGCGCCACCCACACGAGTATTGCGCATCGTGTAGATCGCCCCATGAACCCTCCCAATCAAATCACGGGGCTTTTGACGATTCGCCAGGCCCCGATTCAGCGGCCTCTCCCATCGCCCGATATCGGCGTTGGAGGCCTCTATGCCCAATCTTGCGAAGCTCGGATGTCTAGTCGCCGTGATGCTCTTTGGGGGATGCGCCTCGGCGCACCAGGAGCCCTTCCGCGCCGCGTCATTTAACATCCGTAGCGGCGTGCTCTTTGACGGGCCCGACCGGTGGGCGGCGCGCAAGCATCGGGTGATGGAGATGATCGACGAGCTCGACGCCGACGTACTGGCGGTGCAGGAAGCTCGGAGCGAGCAGGTGCGCGAAATCCTGGAAGCGAATCCCCGGTATGTCGCCATCGGCGCGCATCGGGGTAATGGCAAGCTTGCGGGCGAGGGTGTGATCACGCTCATCGACACCGACAGATTCATGATCGCAGAAGCTGGCGTGTTTGCGCTGAGCGATGAGCCCGACCGGATCGGCTCGATCACTTGGGACAATCGGTATCCACGCATTTGCGCGTGGTCGCGATTAGTCGATATGGAAACGGGCGAGGCAGTTCGAATCTACAACTTGCACCTGGATCACCGCGGTCGCGAGTCGCGAGAGCTCTCGGCGGATCTTGTGCGCAAGCACATCGATGCGCGCGCTGGCGATGAGCCTGTGCTGGTCATGGGCGATTTCAATACGACCGAGACGAGCGAGCCCGTGCGACGGCTGGTTGCACTCGATCAGAGCGGCCGAGAGATGCGGGACTCGTTCGCGACGGTCAATCCGGGTGTGGATCAGGGCACGTTCACCGGTTTCAACACCAGAAGCGACGGCGAGAAACGCATCGACTTCGTGCTTGTCGATACCAAGCTTGGCCTGATCGACGCGGGCGTGGATCCACGCAAGATCGACGGACGATATCCGTCGGATCATTTTCCGGTGTGGGCCGATGTCGTGTGGGACGCGACCGTGATCGCTACCGCCTCTTCAACAGGCCTTGCGGCGGTTGACGAGGCGGTCGAGTAGTCCTGATCTGGGCGCGAGGCCAAGTCGTCTCAAGCAGAACCAGCTTGCTCAGCCCCTGACTCGGGGATCAATCGACTGGAGATTGACCGCGAGACGCGGTGCTTGCGGAGTTGATCGAGCGGATAGAACGTCTCGCGCCAGGTGACACCGCCGTTGCGGAGTGTCTTAACAGTCGAGCGCAGGAATGCGTACGCGATAATCGGGTTTGCCAGAGGCGCAAGGAGCGTGAAGAGTGCGGACCAGCCTTGAGCGCGAGCCATGGCGGCCGAGGGAATGCCGGCGATGAGCAACGCCAACCCGGCGGCAAGCCCGGCGATCGAGCCGTTCATGAGGAAGATGAGCGGCCCCAAAGCCGCCAGCGTCGTGAGCGTGAGCATGGTGACGGGCATTCCGATGCCGGCGATGAGGTTGTATTCGAACGCCGCGAAGCCGTTCTTTTCGAGCAGCCGGACGAAATCGCGCGCGGTATGTCCGAACTGAATCGTCGCGAGTTGTGCCCCGATCACGGCTCGGGTCTTGCCGCCGTAGCGCCGGACGAGCACGCCGAGCTTCATGTCGTCGATGACTTCCATGTGCAGGGTTTGGTGTCCGCCGAACTTGTCGTACATATCTCGGCGGACCATGTTGAATGCGCCGACGCCGAAGAAGCCGCCGCGGGCATCGCGATTGACGCGTTGGGCCTGATCGAGCAGGAGCCCGACGAACGCGAGCATGCATTGCCTGCCTAGGAAGGACATGGGCGCGAAGCCTGGGATCATGGAGACATGGTCCGCGGCTGACTCTTCGCCGAACAATGCCGCCCGCGCGATGGCATCGTCAGCCAGCCAGGTGTCGGCGTCGGTGAAGAGGAGCCAGTTGCCGGTTGCGATCTGGGCACCTTGCCAAGCCGCGTGGCACTTGCCGAGCCAGTGCTCGGGCAACTTATCGACACAGACCAGATGCAGCGCCGAGTGATCGGCTTCGAGGCGTTGGAGGATCTCGCGCGTTCCGTCTGTGGAGCGATCATCGACGACGACGAGCTCGATATCGATATCTCGCTGGGCGAGCACTCTGCGCACGGTTGTCTCGATGCGCTCGGCTTCGTCGCGGGCGGGGATGATTACCGACACGCGAACCTGCGCGAGTCTACTGGCAGAGCTCTCATCCAAGGGCGGCAGGGGTTTGAGCGAGCGGTAGGCCAGAATGCCGACGAGGCCGAACCAAGTCCATCCGGCGAAAGAGATCCAGAGCAGAACTGTAACCAAGGCTACCATTTGGCCGGATCCTAGCCCGGCGCGAGTGGGCGGGCCTCACGAGATACTGCGGTTTGCTGGAAGCTCGCGTCGCCTTGTGGCCTATGCGCAAGGCACCAACCGCTCAGAGCAGCGGTTGGTGGCACGGCATTGCACGGGATGTTCGCTCGGTTCAGTGCTCGACGCGGATGCCGAGCTTGGGCGAGATCTCTTCGACGATCTTGGCGAGCTTTTTATCGTTCTTGGCTTCGACGTTGAGACGGAGCAAGGGCTCGGTGTTGCTCTTGCGGATGTT
>JAJDDL010000006.1 GCA_029260335.1 Phycisphaerales bacterium
TGAGCGGCACCGGCAAGACCACCCTCAGCGCAGACCCCGATCGGGCCCTCATCGGCGACGACGAGCACGGCTGGGGCCCCAACGGCGTCTTCAACTTCGAGGGCGGCTGCTATGCCAAGAGTGTCCGGCTCACCGAAGAGGGCGAGCCCCAGATCTGGAATGCCATCCGCTTCGGAAGCGTGCTCGAGAACGTCATCATGGACGAGCAGACACGCGACCCGGACTACGACAATGTCTCGATCACCGAGAACACACGGGTCACCTATCCGGTCACGTTTATCCCAGGGGCGGTCATCCCGTCCGTCGGAACCCATCCGAAGAACGTGATCTTTTTGACCGCCGATGCCTTTGGAGTGCTGCCGCCGGTCAGCCGTCTGAGTGCTGAGCAGGCGATGTACTACTTCATCAACGGGTACACGTCCAAGCTCGCGGGCACCGAAGCGGGTGTGACAGAGCCCGTGCCCAACTTCAGCCCCTGCTTTGGCGGGCCCTTCCTGCCTCGCCAGCCTTCTGAATACGCCCAGATGCTGAGCGAGCGGATCCAGCAGCACGACGCCAAGGTTTGGTTGCTGAACACCGGCTGGACCGGAGGCCCCTACGGCACCGGCAGTCGGTTCAAGCTCGGCTACACGCGGGCGATGGTGAGCGCGATCCTCAACGGTTCGCTGGATCAGGCCGAGTTTGTTTCGGATGAGGTTTTCGGACTACCCATCCCCAAGGCTGTTCCGGGGGTCCCGAGCGAGGTGCTCCAGCCCCGGAGTACCTGGGCTGACTCCTCGGCGTACGACGCTCAGGCCAAGAAGCTGGCGAATCTGTTCCGCGAGAATGACCAGAGCTTCGAGATGAGCGAGCAGATCCGCAACGCCGGTCCGCGTTCTTAGAGCCCAACGCTGTAAAGAAAACCGAAGAGCCCGCGCCGAAAGCCGGTCTGTCGCCGACTGGGCGGTGGACTCAGACCCACAAGGGTGTCACAAGTGCGGCAGCAGAACCACCAGATTCGGTATCTGAGTGGATCGAGCAGTGCGCCCCGGGTCAGAAAACCCAGTTTTTTTCTGGATTCAGTGGTCAATCCATTGACTGGTGGTTTTGGAACAGTCACAATGACCTTCTGTCCCGCTTCGGCGGGGAGGAGAGTTTGAGAATATTCCTAGGGGGAATATTCTATATCGGAGTAGATCCGGCTAACACCGGATGGAGAGTGGATCCAAGCGAGCGGCCCGGTTGGGTGTTCGCGCAATAAGTTTGAAGGAGTGATTAGAGATGAAGAAGACAATTGCAATTCTCGCTGCCGCCGGCCTCGCCAGTGCAGCCGCTGCCGACGTTACCGTTGACATCGCTGGCGTGACCAGCAACAACGCTCAGGGCGATGGCGGCAACGTCGTGCTCACCGTCAACGTTGGCGCTGCCAACGCTGAGATCACCAGCATCGACTTTGAGGGCTTCTATGTCCCCAACAGCCCCAGCTGGACCTCGGAGCCCCAGTGGAGCTTCCAGGGCGGCGGACACCTCTGGGGCATGTCCAATCATGGCGGCGTTGATGACTCGAACCCCCTCGCGTACGCCGGTTCCGAGGCCACCAGCTTCTTCTCCGATGGCAACGGCGACGTCACCATCGAGTTCTGGGAGAACTTTGTTGACTTCAATGGCCCCGACGGCACCTACGAGAGAGGCAGCATCACCCTCAAGGTGATCCCCGCGCCCGCCAGCCTCGCGCTGCTCGGCCTCGGCGGTCTGGTTGCCACCCGTCGCCGTCGCTAATCTGCGATGAACGACTAGCTTGACATTCACGCATCCCGCCCTAACCGGCGGGATGCGTCTTTTTAGGCAGCGTCCGCAATGATGCTCGGCACTTCCGGGGGGAAGAGAACTATGCGTACCACGATTGCAATGTCTGGCTTGATCCTTTGCTCGCTTTCGGGGGTGGCAACCGCCCAGAGTGCGTTCACCGACGAGGCCGTGTCGCGAGGACTCTCCTACGTCGTGACCCAAGACCGTTCGCAGTTTGGCGCTGGCCTCGCCCTGATCGATCTGGACAACGACGGCGATCCGGACTGCGTCCTCACCGGACAAGAAGACGGCGCGGTCGGCCTGTATGAGAACGATGGCACCGGTCACTTCATCGACCGATCCCTCGGCAGCGGGCTCGGCGGCTCGATCAACAACTCCAATGTCTCGACCGCGGACTATGACGCCGACGGCGATCTCGATATCTTCATCTCCCGTCTGGGAGAGACCGACGGCCTGTATCGCAACGAGGGCGACTTCGTCTTCACCGATGTGAGCACAGACGCCGGGATCCTGCCCGGCGGCATGGGCATGGGCGCCGCCTGGGGCGATTACGACAACGACGGCTACCTCGATCTGTACGTCTGCAATCGAACCGGCTATTTCGAAGATCCGACCCTCAATCGCCTCTATCACAATCTGGGCGACGGCACCTTTGAAGAAGTCGCCGTCGCACTTGGCGTCGAGGACGACGACGCCCCCACGCTCCTCTGTGCTTGGCTCGATTACGACGAAGATGGCGACGCGGATCTCTACCTCGGCACCGACAAGGGCTCAGGACCCAACGAGGACAACGCGCTGTTCCAGAATCAAGGTGACGGCACGTTCATCGAAGTGACCGAAGAGACCAACACCGCCGCCAACGTCGATTGCATGGGTATCGCGATCGGCGATTTCGATGGCGATGGGGGCAAGGACCTGTACGTCACCAACACCCCGCCCGGCAATGTCCTGCTCATGAGCAACAACGGCGGGCCCTTCCTCGACAAGACCGTTGAAGCGGGCGTTGGCTCGTATGAGATCGGCTGGGGCTGCGCGTTCTTCGACTACGACCACGACATGGTCAACGACTTGTATGTCTGCAACATGATCGCCCCCAACCGCTTCTATCGCCACCTCGGCAAGTTCCCGACCACCGACATCGCCCCCGCGGCAGGGATCGACGACGAGCTCACCAGCTTCTGCATGGCGCTGGCTGACGTCGACATGGATAGCGATCTCGATCTGCTCGTCCAGAGCAGCGACGCCAACGTCCGGCTGTTCATCAATGGCAAGGGCCACTTGCGCAGCGGCGTGAAGCTCAACGTCATTGG